>NZ_JARBCJ010000003.1:0-33898 GCF_028803055.1 Mumia sp. | reverse complement strand
CTCCCCCCCCCCCCCCCCGCGGCGGGGAGGCGGATGAGAAGCGGGTCACACTGACGCGGCTGTTACTAGTCGTTAACAGTGCTCGTCGGTACAGTCAGCCCTGATCCCGTCCCCGCAGCACCGAGGTGACCCGTGTCTGTCGAAAACAAGGCCTTGCGTTCGCGGCGCTCCTGTCTCGCCGTCCCCGGCTCCAACCCGCGCTTCCTGGAGAAGGCCAAGGGTCTGCCCGCCGACCAGGTCTTCCTCGACATCGAGGACGCGGTGGCCCCGCTCGCCAAGCCCGACGCACGCAAGAACATCGTGGCCGCGCTCAACGAGGGCGGCTGGGGTGACAAGGTCCGGGTGGTCCGCGTCAACGACTGGACGACGCAGTGGACCTACCGTGACGTGATCGAGGTCGTCGAGGGCGCCGGCGCCAACCTCGACTGCATCATGCTGCCGAAGGTCCAGACCGCCGAGCAGGTGGTCGCGCTCGACATCCTGCTGACGCAGATCGAGACCACGATGGGCTTCGAGGTCGGCCGCATCGGCATCGAGGCGCAGATCGAGAACGCCCTGGGCCTCACCAACGTCAACGCGATCGCCGCGGCCTCGCCGCGCGTCGAGACGATCATCTTCGGCCCCGCCGACTTCATGGCCAGCATCAACATGAAGTCGCTCGTCGTGGGCGAGCAGCCCCCGGGCTACGACGTCGGTGACGCCTACCACCACATCCTCATGAGCATCCTCATGGCGGCGCGGGCGTACGACAAGCAGGCCATCGACGGCCCCTACCTCCAGATCCGCGACACCGAGGGCTACCGCCGCGTCGCCTCGCGGTCGGCCGCGCTCGGTTTCGACGGCAAGTGGGTCCTGCACCCCGGCCAGGTCGACGTCGCCAACGAGGTCTACAGCCCTCGCCAGGAGGACTACGACCACGCCGAGAACATCCTCGACGCGTACGACTGGTTCACCTCCGAGGCCGGTGGCAAGAAGGGCTCGGCCATGCTCGGCGACGAGATGATCGACGAGGCCTCCCGCAAGATGGCGCTCGTGATCTCGGCCAAGGGACGCGCGGCCGGCATGCAGCGCACCACGACCTGGCAGCCGCCGACCGACTGAGGTCGTCGCACCCGCCAGCCCCGCCGTACGGAAGAAGAGAGAACACCATGGGCCGCCTGGTCACCACCGACGGACTGACCGACATCCAGCAGGAGATCCTCAAGACTGTCCGCGACTTCGTGGACAAGGAGATCCTCCCGGTCGCGACCGAGCTGGAGCACAAGGACGAGTACCCTCAGGCCATCGTCGACGGCCTGAAGGAGCTCGGCCTGTTCGGGCTCACGATCCCCGAGGAGTACGGCGGCCTCGGTGAGTCGCTGCTGACGTACGCGCTGGTGGTCGAGGAGATCGCGCGCGGGTGGATGAGTGTCTCCGGCGTCATCAACACGCACTTCATCGTCGCCTACATGCTCATGCACCACGGCACGGAGGAGCAGAAGCAGAAGTACCTCCCGCGGATGGCGACGGGCGAGGTGCGCGGTGCGTTCTCGATGTCGGAGCCGTCGCTCGGCTCGGACGTCTCGGCGGTCGCGACCAAGGCGACCAAGCAGGACGACGGGTCGTACAGCATCACCGGCCAGAAGATGTGGCTGACCAACGGTGGCTCGTCCAACCTCGTCGCGGTGCTGACCAAGACCGACGAGGGTGCGGACTCGGTCTACAAGAACATGACGACGTTCCTGATCGAGAAGGAGCCCGGCTTCGGCGAGACGGCCCAGGGGATCACCGTCCCCGGCAAGATCGACAAGATGGGCTACAAGGGCATCGACACGACCGAGATGATCCTGGAGAAGCACCAGATCTCGGCCGACCAGATCCTCGGCGGCGAGCCCGGCAAGGGCTTCTACCAGATGATGGACGGTGTCGAGGTCGGTCGCGTCAACGTCGGCGCCCGCGCTGTCGGCATCGCCAACCGCGCGTTCGAGCTCGGCATCGCCTACGCGCAGCAGCGCGAGACGTTCGGCAAGCCGATCGCCCAGCACCAGGCGATCCTGTTCCGGCTCGCCGAGATGGGCACCAAGGTCGAGACGGCGCACGCGATGGTCGTGCGCGCGGCGCGCAAGAAGGACGCCGGCGAGCGCAACGACGTCGAGGCCGGCATGGCCAAGATGGTCGCTTCGGAGTACTGCAACGAGGTCGTCGAGGCGTCGTTCCGCATCCACGGCGGCTACGGCTACTCCAAGGAGTACGAGATCGAGCGGCTCTACCGCGAGGCGGCGTTCATGCTCATCGGCGAGGGCACGAGCGACATCCAGAAGATGATCATCGGGCGCAGCCTGCTGAAGGACTACAAGCTCCGCTGACCGCCGCCGCGTCCCGGGTGCGAGCGCCCGGGACGCGGACGGACGGACGACCTGGGGACTCCGTACGCCGGGTGTCGCTGCGCGTGCGTACGGTGGACACCATGCCCCCCACCGCCGCTCCGTCCGCGCTGTCACCCTCTCGCGCCGCTGTCGCCGACCGTGTCATCGGTGCTCTCGCGGGGCCTGGTGCGAGCCTGCGCGGCGACCAGGTCGCCGCGGTCACCGCCTTGTGCGAGCCGCGCGCCCGCGTGCTGGTCGTCCAGGCGACCGGATGGGGCAAGTCCGCGGTCTACTGGGCGGCGACGGCGATCCGTCGCGACGAGGGCGCTGGCACGACGCTCGTCGTGTCCCCGCTGCTGTCGCTGATGCGAGACCAGGTCGCGGCCGCAGCCCGGGCCGGTCTGCGGGCCGAGACGCTCAACTCCTCCAACGTCGAGGAGTGGTCCCGGATCGAGCAGGCGCTGCGGGCCGGTGACGTCGACGTCCTGCTCGTCTCGCCCGAGCGCCTGGCCAACCCGGGCTTCGGGCGCCGGGTGCTCGACGCTCTCGCGGGCCACATCGGGCTGCTGGTCGTCGACGAGGCGCACGCGGTCTCCGACTGGGGTCACGACTTCCGCCCCGACTACCGTCGCGTCTCCGACGTCCTCCAGCGGCTCAATCCCGACACCCCGGTGCTCGCCACCACCGCGACCGCCAACGCCCGGGTCACCGACGACGTGGCGACGCAGCTCGGTGACGAGACGCTCGTGCTCCGCGGACCGCTCGCGCGCTCGAGCCTCGAGCTGTCGGTCGTCGACCGGTTGTCGCCGCTGGAGCGATACGCCTGGGTGGTCGACCACCTTCCGACGCTGCCCGGGTCCGGGATCGTCTACGCGCTCACCGTCGCGGATGCGCATCGGCTGACTGCCGCGGTCCGCGCGGTCCACGGTGACGCGGTGCCGGTCGCCGCCTACACGGGCCAGCTCGAGGCCGCCGAGCGCGAGCAGCTCGAGGACGCCCTGCGCGACAACCGAGTGAAGGCGCTGGTGGCGACCTCGGCGCTCGGGATGGGCTACGACAAGCCCGATCTCGGGTTCGTCGTGCACGTCGGTGCGCCGCCGTCGCCGGTGTCGTACTACCAGCAGGTCGGCCGTGCAGGGCGTGCGATCGAGCACGCTCACGCGGTGCTGCTGCCCTCGGGGGCCGACGACGGAGTGTGGGACTACTTCGCGACCGCCACCATCCCCGTCGCCGAGCAGGTCGAGCGGCTGCTCGAGGCGATGGCCGACGCCACGGTCGACGCGCCGGCCACCGTGGTGAGCCTCGAGGCCGAGACCGGCCTGCGGCGCGGGCGTGTCGAGCTCATGCTCAAGCAGCTGGCCGTCGACGGCGTCACCGAGCGGGTCGAGCGCGGCTGGGTGCGGACCACCACGCCGTGGTCGTACGACCGTGAGCACTACGACGGTGTCGTGGCGGTACGCCGTCGCGAGGCCGACATCATGCGCGCCTACACCCGTGGTGAGCGTTGCCTGATGCAGCTGCTCCAGGAGTCGCTGGACGATCCGGAGGCCGCCCCGTGCGGCCGCTGCTCGGTGTGCCGCGAGACGCTCCCCGAGGGGTTGGCGGCAGCCCCACGGGCCGAGACGGTCCGCACGGTGGCGGGGGTGCTGCGTGGTGAGGACCACCTGCTCGAGCCCCGCAAGATGTGGCCGGGCGGCTCCTTCGGCGTACGCGGGCGGATCGCCCCCGACCGTGCGGTCGAGCCGGGCCGTGCGCTCGTGCACGCCGACGCCCCCGAGTGGCGCGAGGCGGTCCGGGAGATGTTCGCTCGAGACGCGCCGGCGCCTCAGGAGGTGCTCGACGCGTGCGTCCAGGTCCTCGCTCGCTGGCGCTCGCAGTGGAGGTCTCGCCCTGAGGTCGCCGTGGCTCTGCCGGCGGCCGGGTTCGCCGAGCTCTCCGGCAGCATCGCCGACCACCTCGCCGCGGTGGGACGGCTCGACCGGGCTCACCTCGCGGTCGAGGCGCACCCGTCCGCGCAGGAGATCCGCGAGCTGACCTCGTCCGACGAGGCGGCGCTGTGGCGCGACGCGGTGACGGTGCCGAGCGAGACCGCGGCAGCGGTCGCCGGCCGTACGGTGTTGCTGGTCGTGGACGCCTCGGCGTCACAGTGGCCGATCACGGTGGTCGGCGGAGCTCTGCGGGCGGCCGGGGCGTCGGCCGTGCTCCCGCTCCTGGTCCACCGTCGCGTGTGACCCCGGCGCCTCATCGCACGCCCACCCGGTCCCACCCGGTGACGAAGTCGTACATCGCCTCCGTCAGCCCGTGGTCGTGGGGCGAGGATGGGCGCCACCAGACGTCCAGCATCACCCACGCCAGCGCGCCGGTGCCCTTCTGGCTGCGGCCGAGCCTGCGGCGGACGGTCGTCGCGCCGTAGATCAGTCCTACCGGCAGCACGAGTGCGTGGGTCGCGTCCTCGACCGGCGGCCTGGCCGGCAGGATCCAGCCGGCCGTCACCGGCTTGCGCGACGTCGTGTACGTCATCAGACGGCCCTGCGTGCTCGCGACCCGGTTGTACACGTCCTCGGTGGGGATACGGCGGTGCTCGCAGGCGCTGATGAACGCCTGGACGTTCTCTCGTGCCTGGCTCTCCATGCCGGGAGGCTACGGGCGCCGTGTTACATCCGCGTCACAGCATGGTCGGCAGCACACGCCGTGTGCTGACTGTCACGCTCGAAGGTTCGGTCCGCCGACCGGGAGGCTCTGACAGTGGGCTGGCCTCGCGTCACCACGACGGTGAGAACGTACGGGAGCCCTTGTGTGGGCGATTAGTCTGGTTTTGGCCCTTTCTCGGGGTGAGTCCGATCGCTGACGTGCGTCGGCTGCGCCCCCCTGCCCCCGGGGGGCCGCGTGGTCGAGGTCCGGCGTGAGCTGATGCGCCATGCCCGTGCCGCGCTGCACGAGGGGCGTGCCGCCTCTGCTCGAAGGAGACCATCGTGAAGAACGCTGTCCGCGCGCTCGCTCGTGGGGTGTCTGGCGCTGATCGGCGCCGGGCTCTCGTCCGCCAGCGCGACACCAGTGCCGACCGCCACTCCCAGCGTGGCCGACGCGAAGAGGGCCAGCACGATCTCGGCCAAGACCCTGCTGAAGAGGCTGACGGTGCGCAGCGAGACGCGCGCCGGCTACGCGCGCGCCAAGTTCGGCCGCGGCTGGAAGGCACAGGGGAAGGGCTGTGACACGAGGGCCGTCGTGCTCAGAAGCGAGTCGAGGTCCCGCACCACACAGACCCGAAACTGCACGATCAAGCGCGGCAAATGGCGCAGCCAGTACGACGGCCGGGTCGTGCGACGTGCCTCCAAGCTCGACATCGACCACCGTGTGCCGCTGGCCGAAGCCTGGGACAGCGGCGCCAAGAAGTGGACCAAAAAGACCCGGATCGCCTACGCGAACGACCTCGGATATGCCGAGTCCCTCGTCGCGGTGACCGCGCGCTCCAACCGGGCCAAGGGTGACGGCGACATCGCCCAGTGGCTGCCCAGCAAGTCCAGGTGCTCCTACACCGCCCGCTACGTGGCCGTGAAGTACCGGTGGCGGCTCGCCGTCGACAAGCGTGAGAAGCGGGCCATCACCCGCGTGTTCTCCGGCTGCGGTAGGCGCGGCCTGAAGGTTGCCAAGCCCGGGCGGGCGAGCGTCAAGACCGGCGGAAACAGCGCACCCGCGCCGCCGCCCTCGAGCAACGATCCACGCTTCGGCACCTGCGGCGTAGCCATCGCCCATGGCTACGGCCCCTACTACCGGGGGAGGGACCCGGAGTACTCCTGGTACATCGACCGCGACAGGGACGGCATCGTCTGCGAGCGGTAAGCGCGTCGGACGGCGAGGGGCACGCGGGGATCAGGTGGCCGGGTTGAGAACCCAGTCCTTCACCTCGGGCATGTCCTCGAGGTGCTCCCGCACATAGGTGCGGTGCCTCTCGAGCATCTGCTGGCAGTGCTCCCGCAGCTCCTGCGCGTTCTCCGGCGTCGCGTGGGCGTTGTTGAGGACGTCTTCGACGAGCTGGTAGCGCGACATGTGGTTGAGCACCGTCATGTCGAAAGGCGTCGTCGTGGTGCCCTGCTCGATGAAGCCACGGACGTGGAAGCGGTCGGCGTCCGGCCGGCCGTGCACCAGCTTGTGGATCGCGCCGTGGTAGCCGTGGAAGGCGAAGAGCACGTCCACGTCCTCGGTGAAGAGCGCGGCGAACTCCGACTCCGACATCCCGTGCGGGTGGTCCTTCTGCCGCGGCAACGTCATGAGGTCGACGACGTTGACCACGCGGACGGTGAGGTCCGGCACCCACTCCTTGAGCAGCTGCGCCGCCGCGACCGTCTCCGCCGTGGGCACGTCGCCGGCGCACGCCATCACGATGTCGGGCTTCTTGGAGCCGTCGTCGTTGCCGGCCCACTCCCAGATGCCGGCGCCCTTCTCGCAGTGCTCGGCGGCCTCGTCGATCGAGAGGTACTGGAGGTGAGGCTGCTTGTCGATCGCGATGAGGTTGACGTACGACCGGGACCGGAAGCAGTGGTCGGCGACCGACAGCAGGCAGTTGGCGTCCGGCGGCAGGTAGACCCTCGAGACGATGCCGCGCATGTTGAGCACCACGTTGATCAGCCCCGGCCCCTGGTGCGAGAAGCCGTTGTGGTCGTTGCGCCACGTCGTCGACGTCAGCAGGATGTTGAGGCTGGGGATCTTCGCGCGCCACGGCAGGTGGCTCGCCTCCTCGAGCCACTTCGCGTGCTGCACGGTCATCGAGGCGCTCACCATGGCGAACGACTCGTACGTCGCGAACAGACCGTGACGCCCGGTCAGGGTGTAGCCCTCGAGCCAACCCTGGCAGTTGTGCTCGCTCAGGACCTCCATCACCCGTCCGTCGCGGGAGAGCTTCACGTCGTCCGGCGTGACCCGCTCCATGAAGGCGCGATCACTGACCTCGAACACCGCTCCGAGCCGGTTGGAGTTGGTCTCGTCCGGGCAGTAGAGCCGGAAGTTGTCCGGGTTGTCGCGATAGATGTCGGCCATCATCGCGCCGAGGACGCGGGTGTTCTCGAAGCGTTCGGCGGCGGGGTTGAGGACCTCGATCGCGTAGTCGGTGAACGGCCGCAGGGCGAGGTCTTTCGTGAGCACCCCGCCGTTGGCGACCGGGTTCGCGCTCATCCGGAGGTCACCCTCGGGGTTGTTCGCCTCGACCTGAGCACTCGGGTGTCCGTCGGGGAACAGCTCGTCCGGCCCGTACGACCGCATCCACGACTCCAGGATCGCGAGGTGCTCCGCGTTCTGACGGACATCAGACATCGGCACCTGGTGCGCGCGCCAGTTGCCCTCGATCGTCACGCCGTCGACCTCGTGCGGGCCCGTCCAGCCCTTGGGCGTACGCATCACGATCATCGGCCATCTCGGCATCTCGCCGTCCCAGTCACCGCCACGGGCGGCATCCTGGATCGCCCGGATCTTGCCGTACGCCTCGGCGAGCACCGCGGCGAAGCGCTGGTGCATACCCGGCAGGTCGGACCCCTCGATCTCGAGCACGTCGTAGCCGTGGCCGGTGAAGAGCTCCCGCACCTCCTCGGGGGGCTTGCGGCCAAGCACGGTCGGACTGGCGATCTTGCCGTCGTTGAGGTGGAGGATCGGGAGCACGGCGCCGTCGCGGGCGGGGTTGAGGAACGAGATCCCCTTCCAGGAGCCCTCGAGCGGACCGGTCTCGGCCTCACCGTCTCCGACCACGGCGACCGCGAGCAGGTCCGGGTTGTCGAAGACCGCGCCGAAGGCGTGGATGAGGACGTAACCGAGCTCGCCGCCCTCGTGGATCGATCCGGGCGTCGTCACCGAGACGTGGCTGGGGATGCCGCCCGGTGTGGAGAACTGGCGGCAGAGCCGAGTCAGGCCCTCGGTGTCGAGAGAGACCTCGGGATAGACCTCGGAGTAGGTGCCCTCCAGGTAGCCGGCCGCGACCACTGCCGGGCCGCCGTGCCCAGGCCCCGACAGATAGATCGAGGACTGCCCGGTCTGGCGGATCAGCCGGTTCATGTGGGCGTAGACGAAGGACTGCCCCGGGCTCGTTCCCCAGTGCCCGAGCAGGCGCGGCTTGATGTCGTCGGCCGACAGCGGACGCTCGAGCAGGACGTTGCTCTTCAGGTAGATCTGGGCGACCGTGAGGTAGTTGGCCGCTCGCCACCACGCGTCGAGGGTGGCGACCTCCTCGTCGGTGGGGTTCGCGAACGCGGTCATGTCGATGGTCGTCTCGGTCATGCGTTCTCCTTGGCTTCGGAGTGGTCCGCTGCAGCGGCCGGTCGCGCGGGCGAGCCCGTGCGCACCAGGGCGACGGTGTGGTGCGCGATCTCGGCCTCCTCGTCGGTGGGCACGACCGCGACCCGGATCGGCCCCCCTCCGACGACGAGCCCGTCGTCGGGCACGGAGAGCGCGTTGCGCGAGGGATCGATCTCGATGCCGAGGTGCGCGAGCGGTGTGCACACCTCGGCCCGGAAGCTCGGGTCGTTCTCACCGATCCCCGCGGTGAACACGACGGCGTGCACACCGGGGACGGTCGCGAGGTAGGCGCCGATGTAGTGGCGGATGCGGTACGCGGCGAGCGCGAGCGCTGCCCGCGCGTCCTCGTCGCCGGCCTCGGCGAGGGACTGAACCTTGGCCATGTCGGACTCGCCGCTGAGCCCGAGCAGACCGCTGCGTCGCTCGAGGAGGGTGGCGACCTCCGCTGTGGACATGCCGACCGTGTCCAGCAGGAACAGCACGGCGGACGCGTCGATGTCGCCGGCCCGTGTCCCCATGACGAGGCCGGACAACGGCGTGAAGCCCATCGACGTGTCGACGCTGCGTCCGTCGCGCACGGCGGTGATCGACGCACCGTTGCCGAGGTGGCAGACGATGAGGTTGACCTCTGCCGGCGGGACGCCCAGCAACGCCGCCGTCCGCCCGGTGACGTACTCGACCGACGTCCCGTGGAAGCCGTACCGGCGCAGCTGGTGCTCGGCGGCGAGCTCCTGCGGGATCGCGAACGTGTAGGCCTCCCACGGGAGCGTCGCGTGGAAGGCGGTGTCGAACACCGCGACCTGCGGGAGGTCGCGGTCGCGCTCCTTCATCAGCCGGATGCACTCGACCGCGACGGGGTTGTGCAGGGGCGCGAGCGAGGAGAGCGCGTCGATGCGCGCCAGGATGTCGTCGTCGACCACGACCGGCGTGCTGAACTCCGTGCCGCCGTGGACGACGCGGTGACCTGCTCCGATCAGCCCGTCGAGGCGCGCGCCGGCCTCGTCGAACCGCTGGAACATCGCAGCGATCGCGTCGGCGTACGAAGCGCCGGGCAACGGTCTCTCGACGGGGTCCGACCCGGTCACCTGATAGCGCAGCGAGGTGCCGTCGTGGCCGATGCGGGAGACGATGCCCCGCCCCAGCCGCACCCCTGAGCTCGCATCGCGCAGCTCGTACTTCAGCGATGACGAGCCCGCATTGACGACGAGCACCGTCTCGTCCGGCATCCGGCCCTCCTTGGGCATCATCCGTGGCGCCGGCGGCACCCTCATCGTGTCAGTCTGTCGTCGCCCGCAGCCGCGCGCACGCCGAGAGACACGCCACCTGGACACTACATGCAGCGCACGCCGCAACTGATGTCACTAGGGTGAGGGACAGTCGAGAAAAAGGGGCAGCGATGGCGCAGCAGCAAGGCAGAGAAGGCTTCACGCTCGAGTACCCGCAGCACCTGGCGTACTTCGACAAGTACGTCGATGCGCAGCGCGCGGTGGACTACTTGTCGGATCAGCGGTTCCCGGTCGAGAACACGATGATCGTGGGCAGCGACCTCAAGCAGGTCGAGCGCGTCACGGGTCGCCTCACCTGGGGCAGGGTCGCAGGTTACGGTGCGGCGACGGGCGCCTGGCTGGGTCTCCTCCTGGGTCTGATCGTGGGCATCTTCGCCGAGCCGGGTCGTTGGCTCGCCGTGGTGCTGTCAGCCATCCTCATCGGTCTCGTCTTCGGCGTGATCTGGGGCCTCATCGGCTACGCGTTCACGCACGGACGCCGTGACTTCACCTCCGTCTCCCAGGTGGTGGCATCCCGGTACGAGCTCCTCGTCGAGCACAAGTTCCTCGCCGACGGGCAGCGGGTCCTCTCCGGGCTCATCCACCCGGCGACCCAGCAGCAGCCTCAGCACGCGGCGGACGTGGCACGGCCGGGAGGTCAGGGCCACCAAGACCTGAGCCAGGGCCAGGACCCGAGCCAGGGCCAGGACCCGAGCCAGGGCCAGCCGCCGAGCCAGCCCTCGCCGACCCAGCCCCCGTCGACCCAGCCCCCGTCGGCCCCGCCAGGGGCGTGACCACGCCTGGCGTCGAACACGCTGCGCACGCGCTGGCCTGGCAGGCCCGGGCCTGCGGACGGCTCGGCTCGCCGATGTACGAGGGGATGCTCACGGCGCTCGCCGACGACGTCGTGGCAGGGGGACCGGCCCGCGCCGCTTTCGGTGACCTGGTGAGCGACGGGGCCGAGCTCCCCTCGGTGCCCGGCCTGCGCCTCGCGGGTGGGCTCCACCGGCTGGTTCTCGAGGGTGAGGCGCCGGGTCTCGAGGAGTTCTACCCGAGCGTCGGTGGCCGGTGGGATCTCGGGGGTGCCTGGCAGCACGTGCTGGCCGTGATCGATCAGCACGGCGCCACGCTGCGTCGCGCCCTCGACCTCACGCCGCAGACCAACGAGGTCGGACGCTCGGCCGCGCTCGTCGGCGGCCTGCTCCGGACCGCCGATCGGTTCGCGCTGCCCGTGCGACTGCTCGAGATCGGGGCGAGCGCGGGGCTGAACCTTCGCGCGGACCACTTCCGGTTCGGGTCGCCCTCGGGCTGGTGGGGCCCTGCGGACTCGCCTGTCGTGATGGCCGACGCCTGGGCCGGGCCGCTGCCGCCGGTGGACGCTCCGCTCGAGGTGGTCGAGCGACGCGGCTTCGACCTCGCGCCGCTGGACGTCGCGCGCGCCGAGGACCGACGCACGCTGGAGGCCTACACATGGCCGGACATGACCGAGCGGCTGGTCCGCCTGCGCGCGGCATGCGAGGTTGCGGCCGACGTCCCGGCCGTGGTCGAGCGCTCGAGCGCCGGGGACGCCCTCGACGCGGTCGAGCTGGAGCGAGGGGTGGCGACCGTGGTGTGGCACTCGGTGATGTGGCAGTACGTGGGCAAGGCCGAGCGCGCGCGGGTCGACGCCCGGATCGCAGCGCTGGCGGAGCAGGCGGATCCGGACCGCGTGCTCGCCCGCGTGACGCTCGAGGACAGTGGGGAGGTCGACGGGACGTATTCGGTGGTCCTCACGACCTGGCCGTTCGGCGAGGCCACCGTGATCGGTGCTGCCCCGCCCCATGGCTTGCCGACGACCTGGACAGGCTGACGAGACAGACACGGACGGGACAGACATGGAGGAGACGGCATGAGGGAGACGGCATGAGCGCGGCACTCTGGATGGTCCGCCACGGACCGACGGAGTGGGCCCGCGACGGCCGCCACACCAGTCGTACGGATCTCCCGCTCCTGCCGGAGGGCGAGGAACGGGCGCGCGAGCTGGTGCCGCGTCTCGCCACGGCGTCCTTCTCGCTCGTCCTCACCAGCCCTCGTCTGCGTGCCCGCCGGACGGCGGCACTGGCAGGCTTCCCCGACGCCGAGGTCGAGCCCGACCTCGCCGAGTGGGACTACGGAGAGCACGAGGGCCTGACCACGCCGCAGATCCGTGAGAAGACCCCGGGTTGGACCGTCTGGTCCCACGGCGCCGGGACGGTGGGCGGCGAGACGCCGGAGCAGGTCACGGCCCGGCTCGACCGGGTCGTGGCGCGGGTACGCGCCACGGACGGGGTCGTGCTGGTGTTCGGGCACGGTCACGCACTGCGCGGGCTGGCCGCCCGTTTCCTCGACGAGCCGCTGCGGTTCGGCGCGCGCCTCGCCCTCGGAACGGCGACGCTGTCGGTGCTGGGCTACGAGCACGGGAGCGATGCGGTGATCGAGCGCTGGAACTGCTGACCTCCCGGGAGAGGGGGCCCGCGTGGAATCGCTGTTCTGGATCGTCCTGTGCGCCGCGATCGCCCCCGTCGTGGCGGCGACGGACCGGAGCGAGCAGTTCTGTCGCTCGTGCTCTTCGGCGTAGCGGCTGTGCTGGTCGCGGTCGTCCCGACGAGGCTGCTCCCGCCGGCGTCGGTGATCCCGGGCCTCGTCCACGCCGGCGCCGAGACGACGGCACAGACGACCGTACGCTTCACCGTGCTGCTCCTGGTGTCCCTGAGCGCGCTCGCCGTGGTCGTCCAGCTGGACACCATCCTGGCCGCTTCGCGGCTGGGTTCATCCTTCGACGGGCACTGCCCGGAGGGGACGAGCGGCTCGAGACCAAGATCAACGGGCTCGCGTTCGGCCTCCTCATCCCGGTCTTCTTCGTGACCTCCGGAATGGCGATCGCCCCCGGCGCCGTGCGACTCCGTACGGGTGTCTCTGTTGGCCTCGACCGGCCTGCCGCTCATGGTTCGCGGTCAGCACGGTCGCGGTGGACGCGGGCGAGATGACCCAGACGACGGCGTCGATCCTCGTCGCGGGAGGCACGATCACGGTTCTTCTGCTGCCGACGACGGCGACCCTGCTCGCCCGGCAGGAGGCCACCCGACCCGAGAAGCCGGAGGCGGATCGGTCATGATGTCAGCGCCCCCAGGGTTCAACGACGCGAGGAGTCCCCATGCAGTTCGGCCGCAGCTACGAGGAGTTCGAGGTCGGCGCCACCTACAAGCACTGGCCAGGGAAGACGGTCACCGAGTACGACGACCACCTCTTCTGCCTGCTGACCATGAACCACCACCCGCTGCACATGGACGTGAACTACGCCGAGAAGACGACGCAGTTCGGCAAGAACGTGGTGGTCGGCAACTACGTCTACTCGTTGCTCCTCGGCATGAGCGTCCCGGACATCTCGGGCAAGGCCATCGCCAACCTCGAGGTCGAGTCGCTGCGTCACGTCGCGCCGACCTTCCACGGCGACACCATCTACGGCGAGACGACCGTGCTGGACAAGTGGGAGAGCAAGAGCAAAGACGACCGTGGCGTCGTCTACGTCGAGACGATCGGCTACAACCAGGACGGCAAGGTCGTCTGCGTCTTCCGCCGGAAGGTCATGGTCCCGAAGGACAACTACCTGGAGTCCCGCGGCGGCGAGCAGCCGGCGCGGCCCGTGCCGCAGCCCGACAAGAACTGGGCAGGCCCGGCAGCCGCACAGTGATCTACCTCACGCATCTCTCGCGTAGGTGAAACTGTTGCGCTGACGTTAATATCGTCCGGTGACGACACCCGAGTCCCTCGCCGGCCGCCTGGAGGAGTTCTTCCTCCAGGTGGCCGCGCGCTGCGAAGGCGATGCGGTCGACGCGTTCGCCGCTCTCGACCTGTCCGCGACCCAGTCGCGGACGCTCCTCATGATCTCGAGCCGGCCAGGGACCACCCAGATCAGTGACGTCGCCCGCGCGGTCGGCGTCTCGGTGGCCGCGGCGGGACGCGCCGTCGACCAGCTGGTCGGCGCTGGCCTGGTCTGCCGGAACGAGTGTGCCGATGATCGTCGCGTCCGTCTGGTGACGCTGACCGACCGGGGGCGCGAGCTCGTCGGCCGCCAGCTGCAGACCAAGCGCGCCGCGCTCCAAGAAATCGCTCGCGAGCTGTCGGAGCCCACACGTAGCCTTCTTGATCGCGCGCTACGCGCCGCGCTCTCCGAACGCCAACCCACCACCCCGGCTAAGGACCCTCACCCATGAGTCAAGACACCCAGACGCCGACCGGCGGACCTGGCCCCGGCAACGCACCCGGAGATGGTGACAGGCTCGACGCGGCTGTCCTCAAGATCGCCGGCGTGGTCGTGCTCGGCGCGATCATGTCGATCCTCGACATCACCGTGGTGAGCGTCGCGCTGCCCACCTTCCAGAACGAGTTCGACGCCACCTACGCACAGGTCGCGTGGACCATGACGGCCTACACGCTCGCGCTCGCGACCGTGATCCCGCTCACCGGCTGGGCCGCCGACCGGTTCGGCACCAAGCGCCTCTACATGATGGCGCTGGTCCTGTTCACCGCCGGCTCCGTCCTCTGCAGCCTCGCTGGAGGCATCACCGAGCTCGTGGTCTTCCGCGTGATCCAGGGCCTCGGCGGCGGCATGCTGATGCCGCTCGGCATGACGATCATGACGAGGGCGGCGGGCCCGCACCGGATCGGTCGCGTGATGGCCGTCCTCGGCATCCCGATGCTGCTCGGCCCGATCGGTGGCCCCATCCTCGGTGGATGGCTGATCGAGAGCCTCACCTGGCACTGGATCTTCCTGATCAACCTCCCGATCGGCATCGTCGCTCTCTTCTACGCCTGGCGCGTGCTGCCCAAGGACAACCCGCAGCCGTCTCAGTCCTTCGACTGGACCGGCATGATCCTGCTGTCGCCGGGTCTCGCACTGTTCCTCTTCGGCGTCTCCTCGATCCCCGAGGAGGGCACCGTCTGGGCCAGCAAGGTCCTCGTGACCGCTGCGGTCGGGGTCGTCTTGATCGTGGCGTTCGTGTTCCACGCTTTCCGGCCCGAGCACCCGCTGGTCGACCTGCGTCTCTTCAAGCACCGCAACCTCACGGTCGCCGTGATCACGATGGCGTGCTTCGCGATCGCGTTCTTCGGTGCCAGCATCCTGTTCGCCGCCTACTTCCTGCAGGTCCGCGGCGAGTCCACGCTGGTCGCCGGCCTGCTCCTGGCGCCCCAGGGCCTCGGCGCGATGCTCACGATGCCGGTCGGCGGCGCACTCGTCGACCGGATCGGTCCGGGCAAGGTGGTGCTCACCGGTCTCGCGCTCACCACCGCGGGCATGGCCGGCTTCACGCAGGTCGGCGCCGACACCTCCTACCCGTTCCTTCTCAGCGCCCTGTTCGTGATGGGTCTCGGCATGGGTCTGACGATGATGCCGACGATGACCGCGGCGCTCGCCACCCTGACCGAGCACACGATCGCCCGGGGCTCGACCTTGATGAACATCATCCAGCAGGTCGCGGCGTCCATCGGGACCGCGGTGTTCTCGGTGGTGCTGACCAACCAGCTCACGGGCGGCACGACGGTCGCCGAGGCCACCGGCGCGCCGGTGACCAAGGAGACCGACGTGCCTCTGTCCGGCCTCGCGATCGAGTCCTGGGACGACCCGTCCCTCCTGGAGACCATCCCCGCCGCGCTGATCCGTCAGGGGTTCGGCGAGGCGGCGGACGCCTTCGGCACGTCGTTCGTCCTGGCCACGGTGCTCATCGGGCTCACGCTCGTCCCGGCGTTCTTCCTCCCGCGCAGGCGGATCGAGCGCGTGGGCGAGGACTCCCGGACCCCGGTGGTCGTGCACTGACCTGGCCGCTGACCCGCACGCCACGGTGGTGGGTGCGTGCTCACCGAACGAGGGTCGGTGACCACGGACCCGCCACCGTCGTGCATTCGGAGACCGGGCCCGCGTTGTCGATGACGTGCGTCGCTCGTTCGTGAGGGGCGTACATCGAGAGATAGAGGCGTTGGCCCCCGACGTAACGTCGGAGCAGCGGGTGCGCGGGATCGTCGGGCGTGCCGTCGCGCTCCGCCATCCGGCGTACCGATTCGTCGACCGGGACGTCGAGGAACACCGAGAGGTCCCAGCGTCGGACGAGCTCGTCGCGGTGGAGGAACAGGCCTTCGACGATCACGACGGCGTCGGTCGGGACCTCGAGCGGGTCGGCAACGACGGCGGTGTCCGAGCGGTGGTCGAAGTGACGGGTGACGATGCGCCGCGTGCCGCCCGGAAGGAGTGGGTCGAGCACCTTCTCCCTCAGCGCGGCCAGGTCGTAGGAGTCGTGCAGGAACCCTGCCGGGGAGTGGCGACCTCGGTGGTGCCGGACCCGGCGCGGATTCAAGAAGTCGTCCTCGTGGACGACGACGGCCGCGCGGCCTTCCTTGGTGACGGAGGCGGCGAGCGCCGTCGCGAACGTCGTCTTGCCGCTGCCGTCCACGCCGTCGACAGCCAGGAGCGCCGGGCGGTCGCGCGAAGGGGTCTGCTCGACGAGCCAGGCGAAGAGATCCACCTTCCGACCGTATCGACACCGTTGCGTTCCGCCGGGGTGCACGGTCGCCGGTAACCTGACCGCGTGCTCATCGACCTCCACACCCACTCTCGTCGGTCCGACGGCACCGACAGCCCGACCGAGCTCGTGGAGAACGCGGCGCGGGCGGGCCTCGACGTGGTGGCGTTGACCGACCACGACGCGATGACGGGCTGGGGGGAGGCGCAGACCGCAGCCGACCGGGTGGGCATCACCCTCGTCAAAGGGCTCGAGATCTCGTGCCGTTATCGCTACAAGGGGGTGCACCTCCTCGGGTACGAGCCCGACCCCACCGACCCCAGCCTCCTCGCCGAGCTCGAGCGGGTGCTGCGCGGACGGCAGGACCGCCTTCCGAAGACGATCGCCAAGCTGCAGGACCTCGACATCCCGATCACCGAGGCCGACGTCCTCGCGGTCTCGGGTGACGCCGCAGCGACGGGCCGACCGCACGTGGCCGACGCTCTCATCGCGATGGGTGTCGTCGGCAACCGTGACGAGGCGTTCGAGCGCTACCTGATGCCGGGCCGACCGGCGTACGTCGACCGGTACGCGGCGCACCTCGAGGAGATGATCCGGCTGCTGATCGACGCAGGAGGCAGGCCCGTGATCGCGCACCCGTGGACGCGGCAGAGCCGGTCGGTGCTGACCGAGGAGGTCATCGCCGACCTGGCCGTGCTGGGACTGGTCGGGCTCGAGGTCGACCACAACGACCACGACGCCGGCACCCGGACTCGCCTGCGCGAGATCGCACGAGAGCTCGACCTCGTGGTGACGGGCTCGAGCGACTACCACGGGACGGGCAAGGTCGGCTACGACCTGGGCGTCAACACGACCGTGCCCGACCAGGCCGTCCGCCTTCTCGAGGATCGCATCACGTTGAACCGGTGAGAGAATCCGTCGCCCGCCGTCGCAGGCGAGCCGCCGAGCGGCACACCTCGGCGAGCGAAACCCGCGACCCAACTGCAGTGGATCGGTAGACTTAAAATCGTGACTACCATCGTCGAACGGACCCTTCCTCGCTTCGACGGCGCCGAGGTCGTCGTCGAGGCCCCCGCACCAGGCCCCGGCAACTGGGCCGGTGCGCCGGCCGCGATCTACGCCGACGGCGCGTTCTGGCTGGCCTACCGCGTCCGCCGCCCGATCCACGCCGGCCGCGGCGTCAGCGTGGTGGTCGCCCGCTCGGACGACGGCGTGCGGTTCGAGCCGGTGGCCGAGATCTACCGCGACGACTTCGCCGCCGAGTCGTTCGAGCGGCCGGCGCTGGTGCACCGGGGAGAGGCCGGATGGCGGATCTACCTGAGCTGCGCGACTCCGGGCTCCAAGCACTGGTGGATCGAGGCGGTGGACGCGGCGACGCCCGAGGGACTGGAGGCCGGACACCGTACGGTCGTCCTCCCCGGTGACGAGAGGGTGGGCGTCAAGGACCCTGTCGTGCTCCTCGACGAGGACGGATGGCACATGTGGGTGTGCTGCCACCCGCTCGACGTCCCTGGGGCCGAGGACCGCATGACGACCCGCTACGCGACGAGCGACGACGGACTGTCGTGGGTCGACCGCGGGGCCGTGCTCACACCCACTCCGGGCGGGTGGGACGAGCGAGGCGCGCGCGTCACCGCCGTTCTCGATCGCGCCCCCCTCACCGTGCTGTACGACGGGCGCGCCGACGCCGCGTCCAACTGGTTCGAGCGGACCGGGCTGGCTCAGGAGCGGGCTGTCCCCGGCGTGCTCGAGCCTGTCGGTGACGCGCCGGTGGCGGCCTCGCCGGAGTCCGACGGTGCGCTGCGCTACGCCAGCGCCGTGCGCCTGCCCGACGGACGCACCCGCTTCTACTTCGAGGCCGCCCGGCCCGACGGCGCGCACGACCTCATGACGTCGATCGCTCAGCCCGGCGTCTGAGCGACCCGCGCGGCGAACGATCCCAGGCTCTCGGTGCCACGCCAGTCGTCGAAGGACTGTCCGGTGACCTTCTCCAGCAGCTCGATGTCGTCGAGGTAGGTCTCGACCAGCGCGGCCCGCGCGTCCTTCGCGAGCGCCGGGCGGGTGGTGTCCCCGCGCCAGTGCATCGCGGCGACCAGCGGCTTGCTCGCGCGGCGCCAGACCTTCGGTGGGACGAGCGCCCCGGCACGAGCGCCGGCGCGCATCGCCCGCGCTGTCAGGTCGTGGACGGCCCCGGGGGCGGCGTACGGCCGTGAGTTGTCGCGAGGGATGTGGGTGACGAGGCCCGGCTCCAGACCCAGGAAGACACAGACACGATCGAGCGTCGCGGCAGGCTCCTGGACGAGGTCGCGATAGCGCAGGACGAGGATGCGGTCGGCGTCGACGTGGCGGTAGAGGTCCTCCAGCTGCCTGCCGTAGAGGCCGAGCCGGCGGTAGTGCCAGAACGGAGCCCATCCGTCCGCGACCCGCTCGTCCTCCCTCGCGAACGCCTCGACGAAGTCACCGACGGGCTCCAGCCCGTCGGACCACAGGTGCATCCAGTTCGAGTAGGCGCGGTCCACGGGGTCCCGCACGACGGCGACCAGACGGGCGTCGGGCAGCTCCTCGGCGATGCGCCGGCGGGCGTTGCGCAGATAGAGGTAGAACGGCGTGCTCTCCAGCCGTACGGCGTCCCCGGGTGCCGCGGCGAACAACGCCTCGTAGTCCTCTCGTCGCCACACCCACTCCTGCTGGCTGTGCGCGTCACCGGGGCCGCGGTACGACGGCGGAGGAGCGTCGGCGCACATGAAGTACTTCGGCTCCTTGGGCCGGCTCGAGAACACCTGCGGGTGCAGTGCGAGCGCGGCGTGCAGCGCGCTCGTCCCCGCCTTCGGCGCGCCCACGAGCAGGGCGTCAGGGCGAGGTGTACGGAAGCTCCCCATGGCCAAATCGTAGGAACCGTTCCCGGGAGAGTCGAGAGTTTCGGTCAGGTGTGTCCGGGTGTGGGGTCGGCTCAGCAGGCCGCGGCACGCTCTCGTGCACCCTCGGCGAGGGCGGCGAGGGCCGCCGGGAAGATCTCGGCAGGCGGCGTGACGAGGCCGGCTCCGACCTGCCCCGTACCCGCCGCACGCCCGGCCATCCCGGTGTTGATCTGGGGGAGGATGCCGGTCCGGCACACGCGGGTCACGTCGATGCCGGTAGGGGTCCCGGCGAACTCGAGGACCGGGATGGTCCAGCGCGGGTTGGCGGCCAGTGTGATCTCGCTCATGCGACGTGTCGTGGCGAGCGCGTCCGGCACCGATCCGCCGACCAGTCGTACGATCGCCGGCGCCGTCGCCATCGCGAACCCGCCGATGCCGGCGGTCTCCGTGATCGCGGAGTCACCGATGTCGGGGTTGGCGTCGTCGGGACCGTACGACCCGAGGTAGAGACCGTCGGCGACCTGCGCGGGACCGGTGAACCACCGGTCGCCGGTGCCGGAGACCTGGATGCCGAAGTCGGTCCCGTTGCGGGCCATCGCGACGACCATGGTCGAGCCGTCGATCCCGCGGGCGGCGTCGAGAGCCAGCTTGCAGGCGGGCATCGCGAGGTTGAGGAAGAAGTGGTCGTTGCCTCCGATGAACGACACGGCGTCGGCGACGTCGCCCGCCCGCGACCCCGACCGGATCATCGCCGGCGCGAGGTCGCGGAGCAGCATCAGCGTGCCCGCGCGGTTGCGGTTGTGCGCCTCGTCGCCCATCTGCAGCATCTGCGCGAGCAGCGCGGTCACGTCGATGGGGCCGGTCGATCGCACGGCGCTCTGGAGGACCGGCCCGAGGACCCCCGACATCCAGCGGAGCCGGTCGAGGACCTCGGGACCGTACGCGCCGTAGCGCAGCACCTTGCCGAGCCCCTCGTTGAGGGAGCAGTACGTCCGCGCCCCGGTCGAGGCGTCCTCGAGGACGAAGACCCACATCGACGGCGAGACCACCCCTGCCATCGGACCGACGGCGTCGTGGTGGTGCGCCGGGCTCAGGGTGTAGCCGGTGCCGGACTCGAAGAACGCGACGGCCTCGTCGGGGTCGGAGACGAGACCTTCGAGGGTCGCCGCTCCCCTCAGCGCACCCCGCATCGGACCGGACGCGCGCTCCCAGGTGATCGGGGGCCCCGCGTGCAGGAAGTCGCCGGGCGCGAGCCCGAGCACCTCGCTCGCCGGCTGGACGTCGACGAGCTGCGCGGTCACACCGAGACAGGCCTCGACCGCCTTGGTGTTGGCCGCTGCACGCAGCGGGTCCGCGGCGACGGTCGCGAGGTCGTGCTCGGTCCCGGGCATCGGGGGCTGCCAGTCGACGCGTCGGACGGTCACCGCCTGGTCCTCGACGGCGTCGGTGAGCAGGCCGGTCCCGGCAGTCACCACGGTGGGGGTGGTCATGGTGCCTCTCCTGCGGTCGTGGCGGTACGGGCGGCCGCAGGTGCGACGAGCCCTACCGCGTGGCGGGTGGCCTCGGCGTTCGAGGAGAAGACGTACGCCCCTGCCGCGGCGAGCGCCTCGCCCTGGCGTTCGAGCCCTTGGGGGTCGGAGGAGGTCCCGACCAGCGTCACCACGACGGCCAGGATCCGGCCCCCGTCGGCGGCGGCCTGGCGCGCGGCCTCGATGGCCGGAGCCAGCACCGCGCCGGGATCGGGCTCCGCGCCGTGGCCCAGCACGACGTCGAGCAGGACGGCGGCGGTCGAGGGATCCGTCCCGGCGCGGCGGAGGGCGCCGAGCCGCAGCGTCGGGTCGATCATCGGGTGCGCTCGGCCGACCGTCAGCGCGTCGTCGCCGAAGTCGATCATCACGTGCGCGTCGCCGAGGTCACCGGCGAGGACGGCCGCCGGATCGAGCCCGAGACCACCGTCCAGCGGGATGTTGCTGCGGATCTCGTCCAGGTGCTCGGAGGCGATCAGCATGGCCTCGTCGCAGAGGGTCCCGCCGACGAACAGCCCGCACAGACGGCCAGGTCCGGCCTCCTCGGGCTGGCCCCAACGACGCCACGGCTCGGGGCGCACACCGAGCGAGTCGAGCAGCGCCTCGGTGCGCAGGGTCAGGTCGGTGCCCGGCGCCAGCAGGGCGAGCTCGACCGGGACCGCCAGGGACTCCGCGTACGCCTCGATCGACGCCGCGACCTGCGGCGCGGGCGGTTTGGAGACCACCAGCACGTGCGAGGTCGCCGGGTCGTCGTCCAACCGGGCCAGCGCCGTACGGGTGGAGAGTCCGCCGACCGCCGCCGAGAGGTCACGTCCACCGACACCGAGCGCGGCGCTCACGCCGACGCCGGCCTGGTCGAGGAGGGCCAGGACCTGCTGCGTCCCCGTGCCGGACGCGGCGACGATGCCGACCGGCCCGGGACGGACGACGTTGGCGAAGCCGAGCCCCACCCCGCCGACGACGGCGGTGCCGCAGTCAGGGCCCATCACCAGCACGTCGCGCCCGGCGGCCGCGCTCTTGAGGGTGACCTCCTGCGCGACCGGGACGTTGTCGCTGAAGACCATCACGTCGTGCCCGGCCTCGACCGCGTCCATCGCCTCGACGAAGGCTGAGGCACCTGGCACCGAGACGAGCACGACCGCGTCGGCGGGTGCCCCGCGAAGCGCGCTCGCCGTCGTACGTGGCGGTGCGACGGTGGCATCACCGTCCACGGCCGGGCGGCTCACCTCGTCGAGCGCGGCATCCACCTCGTCGAGCACGTCGTCGAGCACGGCCCCGTCGAGCCGCACGGCGACGACCATGTCGTTCGGGGTCGCCTCCGGGGGCACGTCGAACCCCATCGCGGCCAGCGTCTCGAGGTTGAGGCCCGTGGCCATCGCCACCTGCGCGTCGACCACCCCGGCGAAGGCGGCCACCCGCTTGCTCACCTGGAGCAGGGTCACCGAGTCGGCGTAGGCGCCCGATCGGATGCGTACGTGGTCGGTCATCGCTCTCCTCGGGATGGGGTCAGGCGGCGGCGGCCGAAGGGGACGGCAGGGCGAGGGCTGCGCCGAGCGCGAGCCCGGCGCCGGAGGTGTGGCCGACGAGGCGTAGGTCGGCCAGCCGGTCGGCGTCCCCGGGCCGGCCCAGGCTCTCCACGAGCGCACACAGCTGGGGAACGCCTTCTCCCCGAGCGGCGTGCAGCAACAACGTGGACGACACGGTGGTCGTGCGTACGGAGGCCACCGCGAGGACCGCCTGGGCCACGCGGCCGCCCCGGTATCCAGCGGCGTGGCGGGTGACGAGCCACCCTGCGAGGACGTCGTCGCCGAGCGGCGTCAGGCCCGGTCCACGACCCAGGAGCGCGTCGACGGCGGCGGGATCGTCCTCCTGGAGCGCGGCGTACGGGACGGCGGCGCGGAGCAGGGCGTCGACCTCTGTCGCGAGCGAGGCGGTGGGGAGAGCGTGCTCCTGCCACCGGATGCTCAGCGGACGGACACGGGCGTCGAGATACCGCTGGACACGGAGGTCGCGGTCGTCGACGCTGCAACGCCCGCCTCCGAGGATGACCGACCGGACCCCGGCGACGTCGGGCCAGGGCGTCTGGACACCGCAGGGGACCGCGACCGCGTCGCGGCCGAGGACAGCCAGACGGGTCCCGCGGTCGTCGACGTAGACGGCGTGCGGGCCACGGTGCACGATCGGGGCTGCCCGCCGCGGCCCGTGCAGCCGGGCAGCGATCTCGGGGGTGGCGGCGGACGGGTGCGCGCCCCGGTGGCGGTCGGGGCGCCCGGCGGCCTGGGACCGGAATCCGAACGGCTCGACCATGGCGTCAGCGTAGGAGCGTTCGCTACGGTGAGCCGATGGCGAGACTTGCCAATGATCGGCCAGATCCAAGCCACAACCTGCCAGGCACGACGTACGGGCTCCCGCTGTCCGCGGTGATCGCGATCGACGCGCTCACCGGGGCGAAGACGCTCGCCGGGTCCGCCGGGTCCGAGCGCACCGTCACGGGCCTCAACGTGATGGAGGTCCCCGACGTCCTCGGGTGGGTCAAGCCGCACGAGCTGCTCGTCACGACAGGCTTCCCGCTGCTCGACACCTCGCGCCGGCTCGACGTGAACCGGATGCTGGCACTGGTGCGAGGACTCCACGACGCCGGGCTCGCGGGATTCGCGATCAAGCTCGGCCGCTACGTCGACCAGGTGCCCGAGTCGGTGCTCGCGCTCGCCGACGACCTCGGATTCCCGATCGTCCAGATCCCTGACGAGGTGGCCTTCGACGACGTGCTGAGGGACGCCTACGCCGCACTGAACGCGTTCCAGTCGCACGTCCTCGCGCAGATCGACGCCCTCCACTCGGCCCTCACCCAGATCGTCCTCGAGGGTGGTGATCTCGACCAGATCGCCGCGGAGGTGTCCCAGGTGCTCGACGTCGGTGTCCTCGTCACCTCGACCGACGGACGCGAGTGGGCCGGTGCGTTGAGCGACGACGTGCGCGCCAGCCTCGAGGTCAGCGAGTTCCTCGACGTGTCCGGCCGCGTCCGGGTCGAGCGCATGCGCACCCCCCGACCCTTCGGGGTCGGCGAGATCCGATCCCTGCACGTGGCCGCTTCCGGGACCGAGCTCGCCCGGCTGGTCGTGCTGAGCGAACGACGGTCGCTGCGGGCGTCCGACGTCTACGCCCTCGAGCGGGCCGCGACCGTCGCCGCGCTCCTCATCACGCGGATGCAGGCGGTCGTCGCGGTGGAGGGGAAGTATCGCGGCGACTTCCTGCGTGACGTGCTCACCGACCGGGCCGAGAGCCCGCAGTACGTCCTCGAGCACGCCCGCGGACTCGGCTGGGAGCTCGACCGCCCGCTCGTGGTCGTGGTCGCCCAGCTCGACCCGCCCGGACCCGGGGACGCGCCGGTGTCAGGTCGCTCGCGCCGCGGGTTCCAGGACCGATTCGCCGCGGCCTGGCGTCAGGTGGTCGAGCGACGAGGTCGGAGCATCGCCGTCGCGGACTTCTCCTCGCAGGTCGTCGCGCTCCTGCCGGTGGCCGAGGACGGGTCGGACGTGAGCGAGGTCGTCGAGGAGGCGCTGGCGGCCGTGCGCGGCGACTCGGGCGGCGGGCGACGCTCGTTCTCCGCGGGCATCAGCCGCGTGGTGACCGAGGTGGAGGCGTTCCCGGACGCGTACGCCCGCGCCCGCAAGGCGGTCGACGTCGGCCGTCGGATGAAGGGTGACGGCTCGACGACGTACTTCGACCGGCTCGGGGTCCGTCGCCTCCTGTCCCAGGTCGAGGACCAGGGCGAGCTCGACGCCTTCGTCGTGGAGGTGCTCGGGCCGCTCGCGCAGGCCACCGCGGCGGCTGCTGACCTCCGAGCCACGCTGCAGGTGCTGCTCGACGTCAACCTCAACGTGGCCGAGGCCGCACGCACGCAGCACTTCCACTACAACACGATGCGCTACCGGGTCACCAAGCTCGAGAGCATCCTCGGTCCGTTCAGCACCGACCCCCAGGTGCGCCTCGACGTCGCGGTGGCGCTGCAGATCCTGCAGATGCGGGAGTGAACGCGGCGCACGAGGGCTACGTCTGGAAGTAGTCCGCCATCATGGCGCTGACCCACGAGGGCTGCGTGGTGCCGACCGGGAGGAACTCCGCAATCGTGGGCTTGAGGTCGATGACAGGGCTGCCCGAGACCGCGTCGAGGCCCACCACGGTCAGCTCGCGGCCGTGCACGGACTCGATCGCACAGCTCGTGACCCCGATGCGGTTCGGCCTGCGCGGGCCGCGTCCGGCGAAGATCCCGACCGGCGGTAGGTCGGAGCGGCCGCGGTACGGACGGGGCTCGCCGTAGTCGTCGTCCTCGGGGAACTGATCGAAGACGAAGACCACATCGACGTGGGAGAACTCATCGAGGCCCTGGAGGCTCGCCTCGCCGAAGCGCTCATCGAGGACGATCGTGCTGCGTACGGCACCCCAGTGGTCCGTCTCCTGGACGTCGGTCCGGTCGTTCCGGACGGTGCCTATCGGCGTGACCTCGAAGCTCGGCATCGCTCGAGGCTATCGCCGTCCAGGTTCTTTTCGGGCAGATGAACACGCAGAGCAAGGCCTGACAGGCCGGTCAGGGGTCCGTTGGCAGGTTCGCACCATGTCGCATGTCGCTCGTCACTACTAGGGTCTCGTCATTGGCCGGGTGCGCCGACGAGATCCCCCGGCGGCGGCTCGCACACGCTCTGAGGAGACCGGGATGTCGATGTTCAAGTGGGACGTGGTGCACGACGGCAAGACACCGCCTCCCGGTGAGGCGGTGGGACCACGCGAGCGGCTGAGCTGGGGCCGCACGGCCGGGCTCGGCGCGCAGCACGTCGTGGCGATGTTCGGCGCCACCTTCGTCTTCCCCGTGGTGATGGGCCTGGATCCCAACCTGGCGATCCTCTTCTCCGGCATCTGCACGATCATGTTCCTGCTCATCACCAACAACATGGTGCCGAGCTATCTCGGCACCAGCGCCTCGTTCGTCGCCGCGGTCGCCGCGATCCGAGGACAGGGCGGTGACTCCGCCGACGTCACCGGAGCCATCCTCGTGGCCGGTCTCGTCCTGGCTGCCGTCGGCGTCGCGGTCCATTTCGCCGGCACGCGCTTCCTGCACACGCTGCTCCCGCCTGCGGTGACCGGCGCGGTCGTCATGCTGATCGGCTTCAACCTCGCACCGGTGGTCGCCGCGACCTACTGGCCGCAGGACCAATGGATCGCCCTCGCGACGGCGGCGTTCATGGTCGGCGCGGCCGTGCTCCTCCCCGGCTTCTGGGGCCGGATCGCCGTCTTCCTCGCGTTGATCTTCGGCTACCTGATCTCGTGGGCGGCCGACGTGCTCTTCGGCGACATCACCTCCTTCGTGCCCAGCGCCGGCGAGGAGGTCGCGCACCAGCGGGTCGACTGGTCGGCCGTCGGTGACGCCTCGTGGTTCGACCTCCCGTCCGGCACGCTCGCCGACGGCGTCTCGGCCGTGCACGCCCCGAGCTTCAGCTTCACCTTCATCCTGCTCGTCCTCCCGGGCGTCATCGCGCTCATCGCCGAGAACACCGGTCACGTCAAGGCCGTCGCCGAGATGACCGGCGACAACCTCGACCCCTACATGGGCCGCGCGATCGGCGCCGACGGTCTCGCCACCTCGCTCGCCAGCGCGTTCGGCGGCTCGCCGACGACCACGTACGCCGAGAACATCGGCGTCATGTCCGCCACCCGCATCTACTCGACGGCGGCCTACTACTTCGCCGCGCTGGTGGCGATCGTCCTCGGCCTGTGCCCGAAGTTCGGCGCGATCGTCAACGCCATCCCAGGCGGTGTGCTCGGCGGCATCACGGTGGTGCTCTACGGCATGATCGGCCTGGTCGGCGCCAAGATCTGGGTCGAGAACCGCGTCGACTTCGGTGATCCGGTCAACATCGTCGGGCTGGCCGCGGGCATCATCGTCGGTGTCGGCAACGTGACGCTCGTCTTCACCGACGACTTCCAGCTGGGGGGCATCGCCCTCGGCACGATCCTCGTCATCGCCTTCTACCACCTGGTCGCCTGGAGGCGGCACGGCGAGGACACCGACGACGACGGCGCGGAAGAGGTGACGCGAGCACTGTGAAGCCCGCACCGTTCTCCTACGTCCGCCCGGCCACGCTCGACGAGGCGCTCGACGTCCTCGGGTCCGACCCGCACGCCAAGGTGCTCGCGGGCGGCCAGAGCCTGGTCCCGATGCTGTCGATGCGGATCGCCTCGCCGACCACGCTCGTCGACATCAACGGGCTGGCCGAGCTCGCCTACGTGCGGACAGACGAGGACGGTGTCCGCATCGGGGCGCTGGCCCGCCACGTCGACGTCGAGACCGACGTCGACGCATGGCGGGTCCAGCCACTGCTGCGCCACGCCCTCCGGCTGGTCGCCCACCCGACCATCCGCAACCGCGGCACCACGCTCGGATCGGTGGTCCACGCCGACGCCGCGGCCGAGATGCCTGCGGTCGCCGCGCTGCTTGACGCCGCCGTGACGGTCGCGTCGACCCGGGGGCGTCGCACGATCGAGGCGGCCGACCTCTTCGTCGGCCCGCTGGAGTGCACCGTCCGCCCCGCCGAGCTGGCGCTCGAGCTGCAGGTGCCGGCGCTGCGGCCGGGCTCCGGTGCCGCGATCGACGAGGTGACGCGGCGGCACGGGGACTACGCGCTGTGCGGGGTCGCCGCGGTCGTCTCCGTGGGAGGAGCGGGTGCCATCGAGAGAGTGCGGGCCTCCTATCTCTCGGTCTCGCCGACACCGCTCGTGCTCGACCTGTCGGAGGCGTTCGTGGACGGTTCGGCGAGCGACGCCAACGTCGACGCCGCCGCGGAGATCGCGACCGGCGCGGTCGATCCGGAGACCGACATCCACGGCAGCGCCGACTACCGGCGACACCTCGCGGGTGTGCTGACGCGCCGGGTGGTGCGCGCGGCGCACGCCCGCGCGACGGCGAGCGACGCGCAAGGTGCCCGATGACCAGCCCTCCGGAGATCCTCGCTCCCGACGCGCTCCACCACGTCTCGCTCACCGTCAACGGCGCGGCGTACGACCTCGACGTGCCCGCGCGACGGCTGCTCTCCGACGCCCTGCGCCACGACCTCGGCCTCACCGGCACTCACGTCGGCTGTGAGCACGGGGTGTGCGGGGCGTGCACGATCCTCGTCGACGGACGGCCGATGCGCTCGTGCCTGCTGCTGACGGTCTCGATGGACGGGGCCTCGCTGACGACCGTGGAGGGCCTGGCCGAGGAGGGAGACCGCCTGGCACCCGTGCAGCAGGCGTTCAAGGACTGCCACGGACTCCAGTGCGGGTTCTGCACGCCGGGTTTCCTCACCACGATCACGGCGGGCCTGGAGGACAATCCAGACCCCACCCGCGACGAGGCTCGCGAGATGATCGCGGGCAACCTGTGCCGCTGCACGGGCTACCAGAACATCGTGAGCTCCGTCCTGCGGGCGGCCGAGATCCGCAGGGCCCGCGACGCGCAGGGGCCCGCCAGCCGCGAGGACCAGCCATGACGACCAAGGCGTTCGGCGCTCGGGTCGCCAGGGTGGAGGACGAGCGGTTCCTGCGGGGACGCGGCCGCTACCTCGACGACCTCGCGCCCGACGCGCTCCACGTCGCCGTCCTCAGGTCGCCGCACGCCCACGCCCGCATCGTCGACATCGAGGTCGACCCCGTGCTCGACCTCGACGGGGTCGTCGCGGTCTACACCTACGACGACCTCACAGGAGCGATGGCCGAGCCGCTCCCGCTGCTCATCCCGCACCCCGACCTCACGCACGGACGCACGCAGTACGCCCTCGCCAAGGACGAGGTCAACCATGTCGGTGAGGCGATCGCGATGGTGGTGGCGGAGGACCGCTACGTGGCCGAGGACGCGGTCGGCCGGATCGTGGTGTCGTACGAGGTGCTTCCGCCGGTCGTCGGGCTCGACGCGGCGCGCGCGGCCGACCGCCTCGTGCACGACGACGTCCCCGGCAACCTCGCCGCGTCGTCGACCCAGGCGACCGGCGACGCCCTGGCGGCGATCGGACGCGCCCCGCACCGCCTCTCGCTCGACCTCGACGTCGAGCGCAGCGCGTCCACCCCGCTGGAGGGCCGCGGCACGCTCGCGAAGTGGGACACCGACAGCGGTCGTCTCCAGGTGTGGTCCTCGACCCAGACCTCGACCGGGGTCCGCGCCGCGATCGCCGCCAAGCTCGGTCTCGACCTCGCGACCGTCGACGTGATCACCCCCGACGTCGGGGGAGGGTTCGGTGTCAAGATCGTGCACCCGTGGCCCGAGGAGGTGCTCGTCCCGATGGCGGCGATGGCGCTGGGACGCCCGGTGACGTTCACCGAGGACCGTCGCGAGCACTTCGTCTCCGCCGCGCACGAGCGCGCCCAGCAGCACCACGTCGAGGTCGGCTTCGACGACGACGGCCGCATCCTCGGTCTCTACGTCGAGATCTGGCACGACCACGGCGCCTACATCCCGTACGGCCTGATCATCCCGATCATCACCTCGACGCAGCTGCTCGGGCCCTACAAGCCGCCGGTCTACTCGGTGACGTTCCACAGCCTCTACACCAACACCGTCATCGTCACCCCGTACCGTGGCGCCGGCCGTCCCCAGGGCGTGTTCGCGATGGAGCGCACCATGGACGCGATCTCCGCCGCCCTCGGCAAGGACCGGGCCGACGTGCGCGCCGCCAACTTCATCCAGCCCGACGAGTTCCCGTACGACCAGGGGCTGATCTTCCAGGACGGCAAGGCGCTGGTCTACGACTCCGGTGACTTCCCCCAGATGCTCGACAAGATCAAGGCGCTCGTGGGGTGGGACGAGTTCACGGCGATGCGCGACGAGATGCGAGCGCAGGGACGACGGGTGGGGATCGGCCTGGCCTGCTACGTCGAGGGCACCGGCGTGGGCCCGTACGAGGGCGGCCACATCCAGGTCGAGACCACGGGCAAGGTCAAGGTCTCCACCGGACTGACGACCCAGGGGCAGGGCCACGAGACCGCCTTCGCGCAGATCGTGGCCGACGAGCTGGGTGTTCGCTTCGAGGACGTCGAGGTCGTCACCGGTGACACGCGGCGCATGCCGTACGCGGTAGGCACCTACGCCTCCCGTGCTGCGGTGATGAGCGGGTCCGCGATCGCCCTGACGGCCCGCTCGGTCAGGCAGAAGGCGCTCGAGCTGGCCGCAGACGCCCTGGAGGCGAACGTCGACGACCTCGAGCTGCGCGACGGTGTGGTCGAGGTCAGGGGGGCGCCCGGTGCGCAGATCAGTCTGGGCACGCTGGCGGTGCTGAGCAACCCTTTGAGATACGCGTTCGACGAGGCGAGCAAGGCGGCGACCCAGTTCTCCGTCGGTGACCCCGACAAGGTCCCGGTGCCCGAGGGGACGTCGCCCGGGCTCGAGAGCCGCGACTTCTACTCGCCGCCGCGGTCGACGTTCGCCTCCGGCATGCACGCCGTGATCGTGGAGACCGACCCCGACACGGCCGAGATCAAGATCCTCACGTACGCCGTCGTCCACGACTGCGGACGTCTGATCAACCCGATGATCGTCGAGGGACAGATCCACGGCGGTGTCGCGCAGGGCGTCGGCGGCGCGCTCTACGAGCGGATGATCTACGACGAGCACGGACAGCTCCAGAACGCCTCGTTCATGGACTTCCTCATGCCGTACGCCACGGAGGTGCCGGAGACGATCGACATCGACCACCTCGAGACGCCGTCACCGTTGAACCCGCTCGGGATCAAGGGTGCCGGAGAGGCGGGGGTGATCCCCAGCGCGGCGGTCTTCGCGTCGGCGATCGAGGATGCGGAGGGCATCACGATCACCAGGATGCCGATCTCGCCGAGCGAGCTGTTCGACCTGCGGCGTGCGCACGCAGGCAGCGACGACGCGGTGGTGGCCGCTCTGGAGGGAGACTCATGAAGGTGGCCGGAGAGGCGGTGCTCAACGCACCTGTCGCCGCGGTGTGGGAGGCCCTGCTCGACCCGCAGGTCCTCGTACGCACGATCCCCGGGTGCGAGGTGCTCGAGGAGACCGGTGACAACGCGTACGCGATGACCGTGAGCGCGGGGGTCGCGTCGATCCGCGGGAGCTACACGGGCACCTGCGCGCTCAGCGACCTCGTCCCGCACGAGTCCCTGGTCATGCGGGCGCAGGGCGCCGGGGCGCCGGGCACGGTGGCGGCCGACGTGGCCGTCCGGTTCGCCGACCGAGGGGACGGCACCACGGGTGTCTCGTACGCCGCGGACGCCGTCGTGGGCGGGATGATCGGTGGTGTCGGGCAGCGGATGCTCACGGCTGTGAGCAAGCGGATGGCGGGTGAGTTCTTCGGGGCGGTGGACGACGCGCTCTCCGGCGCTGGTGCCGAGCCCGACGGGACGGCGAAGCCCGAGGCAACGTCCTCGGCACGGACCGACGACACCTCGCTGCCCGGTCAGCGGTTCACGGCGCCGGCGGCGTCGACGACGCGCGACCGCGGCCGCGCCGGATCGAACGACGACTTCGTTCGGGGTGTGGTCGTCGGCGGCGTCCTGGTCCTGGCCGGCGTGGTCGCCGGAGGGCTGTTCGGTCGCCGGTCACGATGATCGACGTCTACAGCAGTGCGCGGGAGATGGCGGCGGCTGTCGCCAGGCGCGAGGTCTCCGCGCGTGAGCTGCTCACGCTCCATCTCGACCGGATCGCGCGGGTCAACGGCACGGTCAACGCGCTCGTGTCGATCGACGTCGACCGCGCCCATGCGCAGGCCGCGGCGGCCGACGACCTGACCTCGTCCGGGGCGGAGCTCGGGGCGCTGCACGGTCTCCCGTACGCGGTGAAGGACACGCACCACGTCGCCGGGTGGCGGACGACGTTCGGCTCGCCGGTGATGGCCGACCACGTGTCGGCGTACGACGAGCTGGTGGTGGAGCGGGTGCGCGCTGCGGGCGCGGTGGTGGTGGCGAAGTCCAACACCCCGGAGTTCGCGGCGGGCTCGCACACCTTCAACCCCGTCTTCGGGACGACCGTCAACCCGTACGACACGGGTCGCTCGGCCGGCGGTTCCAGCGGTGGCGCCGCGGCGGCGCTCGCGTCGGGCATGGTCGCGCTCGCCGACGGGTCCGACATGGGCGGGTCGCTGCGCAACCCGGCGTCGTTCTGCAACGTCGTCGGCCTGCGACCGACCTGGGGTCGCGTCCCGACGTGGCCGACCTGGAACCTGTGGGAGACGGTCTCGGTCCAGGGCCCGTTGGCCCGCGACGTCGGTGATCTCGCGATGCTGCTCGGCGTGCTCGCGGGGCCGGACCCGCGTGTGCCGACCGCCGACTCGACGCCGGGCGCGGTGTTCGCCGACCCCGCCCCGGTCGGGCTGCGCGGTCTGCGCGTGGCATTGTCGGTCGATCTGGGCGGTGCCTTTGAGGTCGATCGCTCGGTCGCGGACGTCGTCCGCGCGGCTGGGGTCGACCTCGCGGGTGCCGGCGCCCAGGTCGAGGAGGCGTGGCCCGAGCTCCCCGACGCCGAAGCCACGTTCCGCACGCTGCGCGCCTGGCTCATGGACTACACGCTCGGTGCCGTGCTCGACCGCCGTCCCGGCGACGTCAAGGAGTCGCTCGCCGACAACATCCGTGCCGGGCGTCCCCTGACCGGGCGTGACGTCGCGGAGGCGTACGCGGGGCGCAGCGCCCTCGCCGAGCAGGCGCGCCGGTTCTTCGCCTCCTTCGACGTGCTCGCGATGCCGGTCAGCCAGGTGCCGCCTTTCCCGGCCGACCAGGAATACCCGACCGCGATCAACGGTCGGCCGCAGGACACCTATCTCGACTGGATGCGGTCGGCGTACCTCATCACCGTCACCGGGTGTCCCGCGATCAGCGTGCCGGCCGGATTCACGCCCGAGGGCCTGCCCGTCGGGCTGCAGCTCGTGGGTCCGGCGGGCTCGGAGCGCCGTCTGCTGGCGATCGCGCGGGCGTACGAGGAGCTCTCGGGCGCCGGCATCGGCGTGGGAGGCCCCCGGCCCGCGATTCGGTGAGGAGATCGGGGACTTCCGCAAAAGAAGCCCGACGTTCTCCGCACATCGTTGTCCACAGGTCGCGCGCGGCGTGGCCCGCGACGCCGTGGCGGACCCACCTTCAGGGCATGCACGCGATCCCGCAGTCACTCAGGTCCGCTCCGTTCGCCGTCGGTCAGCTCCGCGCGTACGGCCTTCCTCGGCACGTCCTGGAGGGTCGACGATTCGTGCTGATGCACCCTCGCGTCTGGCGGTGGCACGAGCTCGACCCCACCGTCGTCGTACGGTCTCAGGCCGCGCTCCTCGCCGTTCCCGACTCGGTCGTCAGCCATCTCACCGCACTGCACCTGCGCGGGGTGCTGATCGGTGACGTGGACGGCCCCGTTCATATGTCGACGAACCGTCAGCGCGAGTGCGTCGACCCCAGGATCACGCTCCATCGCAGGCGCGGGACGCTCGTGACCGAGGACGTGCAGGGCATCGCGACACTCGGCCCCGAGAGGACCTTCGTCGACGTCGCGTCGAGCGGCCTCGCGGAGCGCGACCTCGTCGCCGCCGGCGACTGGCTGGTGCACGCCGGGTGGACGACGGCTCCGCGGCTCCGAGAGTTCGTGGCAGCGTCACGACTCGACGGCGTCGTACGCGCGCGCCGAGCCGTCGACCTGGTCCGTACCGGTGTCGAGTCTCCACGCGAGACGTGGGTCAGGCTGTTGCTGGTCGGGTCCGGTCTCCCCGAGCCCGCGACGAACACGAACATCCATGACGAGTCGACGGGCCGCTTCATCGCGCGCGGCGACATGCCCTACATCGCGTACAAGGTGCTCGTCGAGTACGACGGCTGGCAGCACGAGCGGAGCGCCGCGCAGCGCCGGCGCGACCACGAGCGCCTCGCCGCCCTCGCGACAGCTGGGTGGATCGTCGTCGTGATCGCGGCCGCCGACATCGCGGATCCGCTTCGAGCGGTCGCGCGCGTACGGGCTGCGCTGCTCTCGCGGGGATGGACCCCCGCCCGCCCCACGTCGGCGGGGGGGGGGGGGGGTGGGGGGGGGCCCCCCCCAAAAAACCCGCAACCCAACCCCACCCCGGGGGGGGGGGG
>NZ_JARBCJ010000039.1:0-20232 GCF_028803055.1 Mumia sp. | reverse complement strand
CGGGTGGTGCGGACCGACGCGACCGAGGACCCCGCCGCGGTGGCGGCGCGGGGCGAGGCGATGTGGTTCATGGACTACCGCAACGCGGACGGGTCGATCGCCGAGATGTGCGGCAACGGCGTACGGGTCTTCGCGCGCTACCTGGCCCTGGAAGGGCTCGTCGACTCGTCCGTCCCTGTGCCGGTGGCAACCCGGGACGGCATCAAGGTCGTGACCTACGACGGCGTCGCCATCGCCGTCGACATGGGTGTCCCGCGTCTGCAGGGGGAGTCCAAGGTCGTCGCTGAGGGGACCGCCCGCGCCGCCCGTCAGGTCGACGTCGGCAACCCGCACGCCGTCGCCTTCGTCGACGACCTCGGTCAGGCGGGCACGCTTCTGGTCGAGCCGGAGTACGACCCGGCGGTCTTCCCCGAGGGCGTCAACATCGAGTTCGTCGCGCGGCGAGGCCCGCGTCATGTGGCGATGCGGGTGCACGAGCGGGGTGCGGGCGAGACCCGCTCGTGCGGCACGGGGGCGGTCGCGGCGGCTCTGGCGACGGCAGCGACGGACGGGGCCGATCCCGCCGACGGCGGCGACGTCACCTACCGGGTCGACGTGCCGGGCGGCACGCTCCACGTGACCTGGAAGGCCGACGGGCACGCCGTACTCGCCGGACCGGCCGTCATAATTGCTCGCGGGGATCTCACCTGGCTGGGATGATCGAGGCCACCGCCGACGTTGCAAGGATCAGATGACTGCACAGAACGAAAACCCCACTGACCAGTTCGCCGACACCGCTACCGACGTGCCGTCGGTGGACTCTGTCGATCCGGTGGAGCGCTTCGAGCCCATCGACCTCGACACCCACGACGGTGACCAGCTCGACCTGGCCGACCGCAACTCGCTGAGGCGCGTCGCCGGCCTGTCGACCGAGCTCGAGGACATCTCCGAGGTCGAGTACCGCCAGCTGCGGCTCGAGCGGGTCGTTCTCGTCGGCGTGTGGACAGACGGCTCGGCCACCGATGCCGAGAACTCTCTCGCCGAGCTCAAGCTGCTGGCCGAGACCGCCGGCTCCGAGGTGCTCGACGCCATGGTCCAGCGCCGTCAGCGGCCTGATCCGGCGACGTACGTCGGCCGAGGCAAGGTCGAGGAGCTCGCCGAGATCGTCCAGGCGACCGGCGCCGACACCGTGATCTGCGACGGAGAGCTCGCACCCAGTCAGCTGCGCAACCTCGAGGACCGGACCAAGGTCAAGGTCGTCGACCGTACGGCGTTGATCCTCGACATCTTCGCCCAGCACGCCAAGTCCCGCGAGGGTCGCGCACAGGTGGAGCTCGCGCAGCTCCAGTACATGAAGCAGCGCCTCCGCGGCTGGGGCGGCAACCTGTCTCGTCAGGCCGGCGGCCGCGTCGGTGGCGACGGTGGCGGCATCGGGTCGCGCGGTCCCGGTGAGACCAAGATCGAGACCGATCGCCGTCGCATCAACGACCGGATCGCCAAGCTGCGGCGCGAGCTGACCGAGATGCGCAAGACCCGTGACACCAAGCGCGCGACGCGCCAGCGCAACAAGGTGCCCGGTGTCGTGATCGCGGGATACACCAACGCCGGCAAGTCGAGCCTGCTCAACCGGCTCACGCGCGCCGGGGTCCTGGTCGAGGACGCGCTGTTCGCGACCCTGGACCCGACCACCCGGCGTACGGAGACCTCCGACGGACGCGAGTACACACTCTCCGACACCGTCGGCTTCGTCCGGCACCTTCCTCACCAGCTCGTCGAGGCCTTCCGTTCGACGCTGGAGGAGGTCGCCGACGCCGACCTGGTCTTGCACGTGGTCGACGGCTCGCACCCCGACCCGGAGGGCCAGATCACGGCGGTGCGCGAGGTGTTCGCCGAGATCGGCGCGCTGGACGTGCCGGAGATCATCGTGATCAACAAGGCCGACGCGGCCGACCCGATGGTCGTGTCGCGCCTGCTGGCCCGCGAGCCGCACGCCGTCGTGGTGTCGGCCCGCACCGGCGAGGGCATCGGCGAGCTGCTGTCCGCGGTCGAGGCCGACCTCCCTCAGCCGGCGGTCAAGATCGACGTGGTCCTCCCGTACGACCGGGGCGACCTGCTCAACCAGATCCACCTCCACGGTGAGATCGACACGCTCGAGCACACCGCCCACGGCACTCACGTCGTCGCCCGGGTGCACGACGAGCTCGCGGGCGCCGTCGCCGAGTACGCCTGAGGGGCCCTTCGCCTGACGGGTCGTTCGCCTGACGCCTGACGCGACTGTGCGCTGAGCACCTCGGTCCCCTCCAGGATCGGTGCCCAGCGCACAGCCAGTCTTGCGGGAGGTCAGCTCCCCGGGATGCCCGACTCCGGCGGCGTGCCGACGTCTCCGGTGAACTCCTCGATCTCCGCGTCACCGACGTCGGTCTGGAGGACCGGCGTCTTGTCGGCGGTCGTGCCGTCGGCCTGGATCTGGACCAGCTTCAGGCCACCGATGCCCGCGTGACGGTCCTCGGAGTAGCGGAACGGCACGTAGTTGGGGCCACTCAGCTTGGAGCCGTCCTGCTCGAACGTCTCGACGATCGACTCACGGCTCAGGTCGTCGCCCGCGCGGTTCAGCGCGTCGACGAGCGTGAACGCCTGCGACATGCCGTACACCTTGTAGTTGGTCAGCGGCGAGCCGTCTCCGTACTCGTCCCAGACCTTCTGCCAGAGCTTGGTCCACTCGTTGTCCGGCTCGGAGGCCTGCGGCATGTACGTCGTCGTGTAGACGCCGGCGAGCGGGCTGCTGCCCTTGATCGCGCCCTTGGAGAACTCCTCCAGGAGCGACCCGACGAGACCCGAGTCCGAGCCGACGTTGGTGTAGAACCAGGTCGGCTTGTAGTTGAGCTTCATCGAGACGAGCTGCGAGAGAGCGGTGTACGAGGGCACGTTGAAGCCCACGACCACGTCGGCGCCGGACTTCTGGAGCTCGGCGATCTGCGGACCGACGTCGGTGTTGCCGGGGACGTACGTGACCTTGGAGACGATCTGGTCGGCGATGTACTGCTCGAGACCGCGGGTGCCGTCCTCGCCGAGCTCGTCGTCCTGACCGAAGACACCGACCTTGGCGTCGGGCAGGTTCTCGGCGATGTACTGGCCGATCACCTTGCCCTCCGACTCGTAGTCGGGCTGCCAGCCGAAGGTCATCGGCTTCTCCTTCGGGTCGTCCCACAGGAGGGAGCCGGAGGAGACGGTCAGGTCGGGGACGCCCTCGGCGTTGAGGAAGTTGGTCACCGCCTGGTGGGTGGGGGTGCCCAGACCGGCGACGATCGCGAACACCTCGTCCTTGAGCACGAGCTCGTTGACGACCTCGGACGTCTTGGCAGGGTTGTAGCCGTCGTCCTTCGCGATGAACTCGATGTCGCGGCCGCTGACACCTCCGTTGGCGTTGACGAAGTCGTAGTACGCCTTGTGGCCGAGCGGGATCTCGCTGTAGCCGGGTGCTGCGACACCCGTGAGCGGGAAGTGGCCGCCGATCTTGATCGAGTCCTCGGTCAGACCGGGATCATTCGAGTCGCCGCCGTCTCCGCCGCCGCCGCACGCAGCGACGACCAGTGCGGAGGCAGCCAGCGCGGCTCCGAGTACGAGCCGGCGACTCCGGCGCGCCGATGTGGGCTGATGAGCCATGGATCTCATCCCTTCTGGGTGGGTGTTGCAGGGTTGGGACGGCGCAGTCGTGCACGCCGCCATGCCGTCGAGAGAGTCCCCATCACTCCTCCAGGTGCGAGGAGCATCACGAGGATGAGGACGATGCCGTAGATCAGGGGTGACATCTGTGCGGCCTGGGTGTCCGACAGGCCCGAGCCGGTCGACAGCGAGGTCACCCACGGAGGAAGGAACACCAGCACCGCGGCGCCGATGAACGCGCCGGTGATGCTGCCGAGACCGCCGATCACCGCGGCAGTGAGCACCGAGAGCGAGAGGACGATCGTGAACGCGCTCGGCGCGGCGAGCCGGACGACGATCGCCATCACGGCGCCGGCCAGGCCGGCGTACGCGGCGCTGATGACGAACGCCTGCACCCGGGTACGGCCGAGGTTGATGCCGGCGATCTCTGCGGCGACCTCCTGGTCACGAACGGCACGCCAGTGGCGTCCGATCTTGGACCGGCGGAGGTTGAGTGCGAAGAAGAGGGCCACGACCAGGCACATCAGGCCGAGGTAGGCCACGTACTTGGACGACGTCGCGAACTCGCCGGACACCGCGTCGATGAACGACACGAACCACTCCGGCGGTCGCGGAGACGCGACGGTCAGGCCGACCTCGCCGTTGAAGGTGCCCTTGAAGTAGAGGGCGACGCTCGGGAGAGCCACCGCCAGCGCCAGCGTGGCGCCGGCGAGGTACGGCCCGTGCAGCCGTGCCGCGCCGATGCCGACGACGAACCCGACGACCGACGTGACCACGACGGCGACCAGGGCCACCACCGGGAACGGCAACGGCGTCTCCGTGTCGAGCATCAGCGCGGTCGTATAGGCGCCGACGGCCATCAGCGCCCCGTGGCCCAGCGAGATCTGGCCGTTGAGGCCGGTGAGGGCGGTCAGGCCGATCGCCGCGATGGCGTAGTAGGTGAGCGAGGAGAGCTGCGTGTTGGTGTAGCGGTCGGTGGACTCCAGCAGGAGCATGCCCGCGACCAGGACCGCGAGGCTGATGAGGAGGTTGCGGGTGAGGTTGAGGTCGAGCAGGCGCTTGGTGGTGCTGTCGGTCGACATCAGACCCTCCTGGTCTTGGTGCTGGAGAAGAGACCGCCCGGCTTGAGGAGCAGGACGACCATCAGGAGGACGAACGCGGCCAGGGTGACGAGACCCGAGGCGACGTACCCGGAGACCAGGGAGTTCACCAGGCCGAGGAGGAGGCCACCGACGACCGCGCCGACCGGGCTGTCGAGGCCGCCGATGACCGCGGCGATGAAGCCGAAGACGATGAGCGTCTCCATGTAGCTCGGATAGATGAACTGTCCGCTGGCGACCAGGATGCCCGCCACGGCGCCGACGAGGCCGGCGAGCGCCCACCCGAAGGTGAGCAGGTGGGAGACCTTGACGCCGAGGATGCGCGACACTTCTCCGTCGAAGGCCGCCGCACGCATCGTGAGGCCGAGCTGCGTCTTCTGGAAGAGGAGCGTGAGGCCGACGACCACCACACCGACCGTGCAGAGGATGAAGATGCTCGTCGGGGTGAGCGCGAGGTTCGTGTCACCGACCTGGAAGCCGTTGACTCCGACGGGCGACGGGAAGGACTGGTAGTCCGACCCGAAGAGGATCGCAGCCAGCGCCTGGATCGCGACGTACAGGCCCAGCGTGGCGATCACGATGTTGAGCTCCATGCCGCCCTCGAGCGGGCGGATGACGACACGCTCGAGCACGGCCCCGATGAGGAAGCCGGCGGCGAGAGCGATGGCGAACGCGGCCCAGTAGGGGAAGTCGCGGTTGAGCAGCGTCAGCGCGACGTACGTGGTGAACATCGCCTGCGAGCCCTGGGCGAAGTTGATGATCCGGGTCGACCGGAAGATCAGCACGAGAGCGAGCGCGAAGGCAGCGATCACGATGCCCTGGGTGAGTCCGTTGAGCAGGATGTTGAGGAGCTTCTGGATGTCGCCGTTCATGGTGTCCTCCTCAGAACCCGAGGTATGAGTGGCGCAGGGTGGCGTCGTTGCGCAGGACCTCGGCGGACTCGGTCACGACGACCTTGCCGAGGTTGAGCACGACACCGGTGTGCGCGATGGACAGGGCACTGCGGGCGTTCTGCTCGACGAGGAGCACGGTGAGGCCCGAGTCGGCGACCAGCGTGCGGAGCAGGTCGAAGATCTGCGCCACGATCCGGGGCGCGAGCCCCAGAGACGGCTCGTCGAGCAGCAGGAGGGTCGGCCGGGAGAGCAGCGCGCGGGCGATGACCAGCATCTGGCGCTCGCCGCCCGAGAGCGTGTGCGCCTGTGCACTCCGCCGGTCCCCGAGCACCGGGAACAGCTGGTAGGCGTCGTCGAGCGTACGGACCGGAGCCGGGGTGTCGCTCGGTCGTTTGGCGGCCCCGCGGGCGCCGAGGCGGAGGTTCTCCTCGACGGTCAGCTCGGCGATGACGCCGCGACCCTCGGGGACGTGCGCCATGCCGCGGTGGACCATCGACTCCACGGGAGCCCCGGTGATGTCCGTGCCGTTCAGCGTGACGGTGCCCGCCGCGGGGCGTACGAGGCCGGAAATCGTCCGCAGGAGCGACGTCTTGCCGGCGCCGTTGGCGCCGAGGACCGCGGTGATCCGACCGGCCTCGACCGTCATGTCGACGGAGTCGAGCGCACGAACCGGCCCGTAGCTGGTGGTGAGATCGGTGAGGGTGAGCATGCCTCAGCCCTCCTTCGCGGCGGCGCCGGCAGGGGTGGTCGGGAGCGACGCCGTGTCGATCTCGCTGCCTCCGGTCACGTCCGCACCGAGGTAGGCGGCGACGACCTTAGGGTCGTCCTGGATCTCCGCGGGCGTCCCGCGGGCGATGACCTCGCCGAAGTCGAGGACCGTGATCGTGTTGCAGATGCGCATGACGAGGTCCATGTGGTGCTCGACGAGGAGCACCGACATGCGGCCGGTGAGGCGCCCGACGAGGTCGCCGAGCTCGTCCATCTCGCCCTCGGAGAGCCCAGCCGCAGGCTCGTCGAGGAGCAGGAGACGCGGCTCGGCCACGAGGGCACGGGCGAGCGCGACCTTCTTCTGCTCCGGGTAGGGCAGCATCCCGGGATAACGGGGCGCGAGGTGTGCGGCGCCGAGGTCGGTGAGGGCCTGCATCGCCCGCTCGCGAAGCGCCTTCTCGTCACGGCGTCCCCGAGGCAGCCCCAGGGCGGCCGAGGCGAAGCCGCTCTCCGAACGGACCCCCGCGCCCGTCATCACGTTCTCGAGGGCGCTCATGCCGGCAAAGAGCCCGACGCCCTGGAGCGTCCGGGCGATGCCGAGACCTGCCAGGTCGTGCGGCCGGAGGCGGGTGAGCTCGTGGCCCTCCCACGTCAGCGTGCCGGAGTCGGGGCGGACGAACCCGCAGCAGACGTTGAAGAAGGTGGTCTTGCCGGCGCCGTTCGGGCCGATCACGCCGTGGACCTGTCCGGGCTCGACGGTGAGGCCGACGTCGCCCAGGGCAACGAGGCCACCGAACCGTACGGTCACGCCCTCGGCGGTGAATCGGCCGTCGTTCGTGACGGAGCCGTCCGCGGCGGGCGAGGACTCCGCAGAGGCCGTGGTCGAGGAGTCCGCCGAGGCATCTGTCGAGGCATCCGTCGAGGCGGTGGGTGGTCCGGTTGGTGAGCCCCCTGGTGGGGGCTCGGGGGTGGGCTCGATGGGAGGGGTCATGCGAGTCCTTCCGAGGTGCAGTGTCGTGCGGCCGGGGACGGTGGTGTGACCCCGGACACATGGCGGTGTTGCCCGGCGAACGCTACCGATTCGGGGGAACTAAGCAAGCGCTTAGTCGCGGTGGGTGTCCAATTGTTACCGGATGGTGACGCGGGCCACACATCGGGGGTGTCGCGCTGCCGGGGGCCTGTGAGTCGCTCGGCCGTGAGCGGCCGTGCTCTCGGTAGGCTGCGTCGGTGACCTCGTCGATCTCGGACCCGCCCCTCGCGACCGCCGACCCCGGTCGCCACGCCAAGCTGCGTGCGGTGCTCCACGCCGCCGTCGCAGCGGTGGGTGGTGTCGAGCGGCCGGGCCAGGTGGAGATGGCGGAGGCGGTGTCCGACGCGTTCAGCGGAGGTGAGCACCTGCTCGTCCAGGCCGGCACCGGCACCGGCAAGTCGCTCGGCTATCTCGTTCCGAGCCTTCTCCACGATCGCCGCGTGGTGGTCGCGACCGCGACGCTCAACCTCCAGCACCAGCTCGTCGAGCGAGACATCCCCGCCCTCCTCGACGGGGCAGGCGCGGTGCTCGAGCGCACGCCGCGTGCCGCCGTGGTCAAAGGTCGCGGCAACTATGCGTGCCTCCACCGGATCCGCGAAGGAGCGCCCGACGACCAAGGTGTGCTCATCGAGGCACCGAGCGGGTCGCTCGGGGAGGAGGTCGTGACGCTCCGTGCCTGGGCAGAGGAGGAGTCCGACCGCGGAGGCGTCGGCGACCGGGACGCCGCGCCGTCGCACACCGAGCGGGCGTGGCGGCAGGTCAGCGTCCACGCGCGGGAGTGCCTCGGCGCGTCGCGCTGCCCGTACGCGATGGAGTGCTTCGCCGAGGCGGCCCGCGACCATGCGGCCGGCGCCGAACTCGTCGTGACCAACCACGCCCTGCTCGCGATCGACGCGATCGACGGGGTGCCCATGCTCCCTGAGTACGACACCGTGGTCATCGACGAGGCGCACGAGCTCGTCGCGCGGGTGACCCAGGCGTCGACCGCCGAGCTCGCCCCGCCATCGGTGGAGCGGGCGGCTCGCCGCGCCCGCTCGTACGTCCGTGGGCGCGAGGCCGATGACCTCGAGGACGCCTCGGATGCTCTCCGCGAGGCGCTGGAGGTGACGGCGCCCGGCCGGATCGCCTCGCCGTCGGACCAGCTGGCCGACGCGCTGAGCCTCGTGCGCGACGCCGCCCGGGACTGTCACTCGGCGATGCCGAAGGAGCCCAAGGACTCCGGCGACGGTGACGCCGCCCGGCAGCAGGCGAAGGCGATGGTCGACGACGTGCGCAAGGTCGCCGAGCGGATGGCTGCGGCCTCCGAGGCCGACGTGCTGTGGATGGCCGAGCGGGAGGGTGCCCGGGGTGGCAACGAGCTGCGGATCGCACCTGTCGACGTCGCGCTCACGCTCCGCGACAAGCTGTTCGCCGAGAACACCGTCGTGCTGACGAGTGCGACGCTCAAGCTCGGCGGCGGATTCGACCCGGTGGCGCGCAGCGTCGGGCTGTGGGCGTCCGACCGTACGGAGGAGGGCGCGTCCGGCGGTCGCGGTGACAGCGGCGGGGACGATGACGGCGACGGGTCACCGGCGTCGTACGCCTGGCGTGCGATCGACGTCGGGTCGCCGTTCGACTACGCCAAGCAAGGCATGCTCTACGTCGCGCGGCATCTCCCTCCGCCGGGACGCGACGGGATGGGTGCCGCGGCCCTGGACGAGATCGTCGATCTGGTGCGAGCCGCCGGTGGGCGCACGCTCGGGCTGTTCTCGTCGCGGCGCGGCGCGGAGGCGGCTACCGAGGCCGTGCGCGAGCGGATGCCCGACGTCGAGGTTCTGTGTCAGGGTGACGCGCAGCTCCCCGAGCTGGCGAGGCGGTTCGTGGAGGACCCGCGCACGTGCCTGTTCGGCACGCTCAGCCTGTGGCAGGGGATCGACCTGCCGGGGGAGACGTGCCAGCTGGTGATCATCGACCGCATCCCGTTCCCCCGCCCGGACGACCCGTTGATGAGCGCGAGGCAGCGGCTCGTGGAGCGGCACGGCGGCAACGGTTTCATGCAGGTCGCCGCGACCCACGCCGCGCTCCTGCTGGCGCAGGGGTCGGGGCGCCTGATCCGACGCGCCGACGACAAGGGCGTCGTCGCCGTGCTCGACTCACGACTGGCCACCGCGCGGTACGGCAGCTTCTTGGCGTCCTCGATGCCGCCGATGTGGCGTACGGTCGACCGCGAGCTCGTGCTCGGCGCGCTGCGGCGCCTGGACGCCGGAGCGTCCTGAGCGCCGCAGCCGCTGACGGTCTCGCCTGCGCGGGTCTCGACGAGGTTGGTCTCGCCTGCGCGGGTCAGACCCGCCGCATGACTGTCGTGACCTTGCCGAGGATGGTGGCGTCGGTGCCGTCGATCGGGTCGTATGCCGGGTTGTGCGGCAGGAGCCAGACCTTGCCGTCCTTGCGCTGGAGCGTCTTGACGGTGGCCTCTCCGTCGAGAAGGGCGGCGACGATCTCGCCGTTCTCCGCGGTCGGCTGCTGCCGGATCACGACGTAGTCTCCGTCGCAGATCGCCGCCTCGACCATCGAGTCGCCGCGCACCTCGAGCATGAAGAGCGTGCCCTCGCCGACCAGCGTGCGGGGGAGGGGCATGACCTCCTCGACGCGCTCCTCGGCGAGGATCGGGCCGCCGGCGGCGATCCGGCCGACCATCGGGACGAACGCGGGCTCCGGGCGGGAGTCGCCCGCGCCCGTCTCGTCGAAGCCGAAGTCGACCGCGTCACCGATCGACCGGCGCGCCGCGAGGATGTCGGGCAGGAAGACCTCGATCGCGCGGGGGCGGTTGGGGTCGCGGCGGACGAAGCCGTTGCGCTCGAGCACCTTGAGCTGGTGAGCGACGGAGGAGACGCTGGCGAGACCGACGGCCGCGCCGATCTCGCGCATGCTCGGCGGATAGCCGCGTTGCTCGAGCGACTCGCGGATGATCTCGAGGACGCGGCGCTGACGCGGAGTCAGCCCGCTCGCGTCCGGCGGTCCGTCGGGGAGCTCGGAAACCTCGGCCTTCGTCATGGCCCTGACACTAGACCGCGGCGCCGGTGTGATCAAACATATGTTCGATCGTGTCGGCGTGTCGTGATGAAGTCGTCCTCAGGCGCCCATCTGGCGGACACGTCGAAAGCATGTTCGAACGGTCCTTCCAATTCTGTCGGTCGGTGTGATTAGGTTCGTACACATGTTCGATCGAACGCACGTTCGGCAACCCGCTCGGTTTCCGGTCCGGATGCACGAGCTGATCCGCCGCCTCGCTTCGGTCGGCAGACCGTACGAGTCCGAGAGATGGAGGACACGATGAGCACCGTCCGCAGCACCCTCGAGCGTCCCGTCGCCGACCGCACCGTCGTCGCGATCGACACGCCGCTGATGCGCTGCATCGAGCGGCACCCGGCGGGCCGGGGGATGCGCGGCGACCGTCGGTCCGCTCCGCGACCAGGCCCGCGGCCCGGGCCTCGGCCTCGTCGGCAGCAGCCGGCCGACCGCACCCGCGGTCGATCGGGCTACCGCCTGACCCGCCGTGGTCGGTTCGTCGTCTTCATCGCAGCCCTGATCGCGATCGCCGGCCTCACCGTGGCTCTGGGTGCGCGGGTCATCGCGACCTCCGAGCAGGCCGAGCCCGTCCCCAGTCGCGTGGTCACGCTCGAGCCAGGGCAGACCGTGTGGGACCTCGCCTCAGAGGCCAACCCCGAGGGTGACATCCGGTCGACCGTCAAGGACATCGCCGATCTCAACTCGTTGACGAGCGCGGGCGAGGTCACGGCAGGCGAGACGATCTACGTCCCGATCTACTGAGCCCGAGCCCTACTGGGTCGACACGCCGCGGTCGTCGGTGACCACCTCGCGCAGCCAGGTGCCCAGGGCGTTCATGGCGCGCAGGACGTGGTCGCGTACGGACGGCTCGGCGCCGTCGCTCCACTCGGCGATGGCCGCGTAGGCGACGGTTTGGGCGGGACCCGAGACCACTCCGGTGTCGGCTCGCACGTCGGAGGTCGTGCCGGTCTTGTTCCAGAGCACGATGCCGCGGTCCGGATCGGTGTGCGCGAGCGGATCCAGCCCGAAGGCGTTCGCGACCATGTAGAGATCGGTGTTCGCCGCGAGCCATCCGCTGACCCGTTCGCTGATCCCGGGCGAGAGGATCTCGCGACGGTGCAGACCCGCACAGAAGCCGGCGAGGTCGGTGGCGCAGCCGACGGACAGGGCCGGCGGGTGCTCGGGCCCACGGTCGTCGCGCACCCGGTCGAGGAGCCGGCTGCGCTGCATCCCGATGCGTTCCGCCGTGGCAGTCACGGTGTCGAGACCGAGACGACGAAGCAGGACGTTGGTCGCCAGGTTGTCACTCACCGCGCCGATCAGTGCACACACGTCGGTGACGGGCAGCGTGTCGGTGGCGAGCCGATACCAGAGGCCCGAGTCGGCGACCCAGTCGTCGGCGCTGCGGCTGAGCTGCTCGGCGGGATCGATCCGCTCGGTCGCGATCTGGTGTGCCGCCTCGACGAGCAGCACGAGCTTGCCGATGCTCGCCGTGGGCAGCACCAGCGCCGGCTGGATGGCCGCGAGCACTTCGTCGCTGTCGGCATCACGCACCTCGAGGGACCAGCGGACGGAGTCGTCCGGCCGGGGGAGAGGCGGCTCGCTCATCGATCGCGGTCCGCGTGCCCGAGAGGTCGGTCCGGATCGATGTGGTCCCGGACCCGGCGCTTCAGCTCCGCCGCGTCCGGGAAGCCGCCGTGGACGGCGCGGTCCCACACGACGTCGTCGTCGACCGTGATCCGGAAGACGCCTCCGGTCGCGGGCACGAGCGTCACCGAGCCGAGCTCGGTCCCGAACGTGCTCAGCAGCTCCTGGGCCATCCATCCCGCGCGAAGCAGCCACTGGCACAACGTGCAGTAGGTGATCTCGACGCGGGGCTGCGTCATCCGAACGCCTTGTGCAACGCCGTAAGGAATGCTGCGACGTCCTCCTCGGTGGTGTCCCACGAGCACATCCACCGGGACTCGACGAGGTCCGGGTGGGATCCCGCGCGCCAGTCGTAGAACGGGTGCTCGACCCGTACCGCGTCGGCAACCGCCCGCGGAAGCGTGGCGAAGACGACGTTGGCCTGGGTCGGGTTCGCGACGTGCAGCAGCGGCGCCCCCGACTCGTGTACACGTCCGTCCCGTGCGAGCTCGTCGGCCAACGCGTCGACGCCGGCGCGCAGCTGCGTCGCCCGGGCGTTGGCTGCGGTCGCGTTCGCGAGCCAGAGATCGCGCTCCGGATCGAGGAGTGCGGCGAGCTGCGCGGAGACGTACCGCATCTTCGACGCCAGCTGCATCGACATCTTGCGGATGAACTCGATCCCGTGGACTGCGCCCGGGTTCAGGACGACCACCGCCTCGCCGAGGAGGATGCCGTTCTTCGTGCCGCCGAACGACAGCACGTCGACGCCGAGGTCGGTGGTGAGCGCGCGGAGCGAGAGGCCGAGGTGCGCGGCGGCGTTCGCGATCCGTGCCCCGTCGACGTGGACGCTCATCCCATAGGCGTGCGCGGTGTCCACCAGGCCACGGACCTCGTCGGCCGAGTAGACGGTGCCGAGCTCGGTGGACTGCGTCAGCGACACGGCCAGCGGCTGTGCGCGGTGCGGGTCGCCGAGGTTGATCGTGTACTCGCCGAAGGACTGCGGGACCATCTTGCCGTCCGGCGCGGCGACCGGGAGCAGCTTGATGCCGGCGACACGCTCGGGGGCGCCGTTCTCGTCGGTGTGGAGGTGCGCGACGTCGGTGACGATCGCCGATCCCCAACGGGGGAGGAGAGCACCGAGGGAGACGACGTTGGCGCCGGTGCCGTTGAACACGGGATACGCCTGGGCCTGGTCGCCGAAGTGGTGCCGTACGAGCTCGGTGAGTCGTGCCGTCCACCGGTCCTCGCCGTAGGAGACCGCGTGCCCGTCGTTCGCCGCAGCGATCGCCTCGAGGATCGCGGGATGGGCGGGGGCGTAGTTGTCTGATGCGAACGCTGCCACGTCCGCCAGCCTAGTGCCGCCGCCCGCTTTCCCGATGTGACGGGTTGTGCACCGAATCTTCTGCGGAAAGGGTGCGGAACCCATCACATCGGGGGCGGAGTCTCAGGAGTCGGCGAGGAGCTTCTCGAGGCGGACGAAGCCCTCCTCCATCCCGCCCTCCATGCCGGACTCGACCATCCCGTCGCGGTCCTCGACCGAGGCGAACGCGCTGATAGCGTCCATCCGGGTCCGGCCGTCGCCGAGGTCGGTGAAGCGGAGGGTCTCCAGCGACACGTGACCGGGCATCCCTTCGAACTCGAACGTGCGCGTGATGCCGTTCTCGACCGAGGGCTCACCGTGGTAGACGCCTCGGAACACGTACTCGTTGCCGTCGGGCTCCCTCTGGAGCCAGCGCCAGCGGCCGCCGTCGCGGACCTCGTTGACGATGATCTCGGTCTCGAGCCTGTCGGGGCCGAGCCACTTCTTCTGCCACTCGTCGTCGACGTTGGCGTGGAACAGACGCTGGGGCGTCGTGGTGAACGTCCGGCTGAACTCGATGGTCGAGGTGCCGGGCGTTGCCGTGACTGTGAGGTCGGACATGGTTCCCCCTGAGGGTCTCGGTGATCGGTCAGGACGTGGCAGACGGTGGCTCGGAGTCGATGGCGTCGGCCTCGGCGAGGAGTGCGTCCAGGCGGGCGAAGCTGTCCTCCCAGTACGCGCGGTAGTCGGCGATCCAGTCGGTCGCCTCCTTCAGCGGTGCCGCCTCGAGGTGGCTGAGCCGCATGGTCCCCTGCTGCGTACGAGACACCAGGCCAGCCCGCTCGAGGACCCTGAGGTGCCGCGACACCGCCGGCTGCGACATCGCGAACATCGAGGTGAGCTCGTTGACGCTGGCGTCACCGTGGGCGAGCCGCCCGAGGATCGCGCGGCGGGTCGGGTCCGCGAGGGCCCCGAACACGGCGTCCAGCTCGTCGTCCGTCATTCGCCATAACCAATCTGTTTTATAACTGATTGGTTTTAGAGTGCGGCCCAGTCGCGCCAGATGTCAACCCCATGACCTCAGAGGTCATCGACTCGTGCCCGTCCCGTCAAGCAGGCTCGGAGCCTCACCTACCGAGAGGATCACTGATGACTGCCTACGCAATCGCCCACATTCGCGAGATCACGATGGGACCCGACATCGTCGAGTACCTGGAGCGGATCGACGCGACGCTCGCCCCGTACGGCGGCCGGTTCCTCGTGCACGGAGCCGACGTGCGCACCCTGGAAGGCGAGTGGCCGGGCGACATCGTCATCATCGCCTTCCCCGACCATGACCACGCGACGCGCTGGTACGAGTCAGACCCGTACCAGGCGATCCTGCCGCTGCGTACAGAGAACTCCGACTCGGTCGCGATCCTCGTCGACGGGGTGGGGGACGACCATCGCGCAACGGACATCCTGGGCCGCGCTGGCGCGACCGGCACGCCTCTGCCCGCCGAACAAATCTGAGTGCCGTGACCCCCTGCGCGCGCACGGTGGAACGCGAAGGGGGAGATTCCAATGAACAGAACGATCCGCGTGGTCGGCCTCGGGGCCGCAGGCGCACTCATCGGCGGCACCCTTGTCGCCACTGCGCCGACGGCCTCGGCCGACGACGTCAACACCGCTCCGGTACGCAAGATCACCGGCGCCACCACCAGCCCGTTCGGCCTGGCCAAGGTCGGAGGGCGAACCTACGTAGCCAACTTCGGTCAGAACAACGTGGTCGTCTACGCCGCCGGTGCTAACGGCGCGGCGATGCCGATCCGCACGATGAACAGTGGGCTGAACTCTCCGCGTGGCGTCGACGTCGACACCAACGGGTTCACGTACGTCGCCAACAACAACGGTCTCGTCTCGGTCTTCGCGCCGGACGCCGACACCGGCGACGCACCGGTCAAGACGTTCGGGACCGGCGCGGGCGCCGCCCTGGGCCTCGACATCGGCCCGACGGGCAGCATCTTCGTCCGCAAGGCGACGACCATCAACGTCTACTCGCCGGCCGCGGCAGGCAACCCGGCGTCAACCACGCGTCAGATCACTGGCCTGCCCGCGGGCAACGGTGTGCACGTCACGAGCAACGGGGCGACCTGGGCCGACGCCGGCGCGGCGCTGCGTGCGTACGCGTCGAACGCCAACGGCGGCGCGACGCCGCTCCGGACGATCTCCGGGGCGAAGACGGAGCTCGCGGCACCCATCGTCGGGATCGGCACCGACTCCAAGGGACGTGTTTATGCGTCGAACTTCAACGCCGTCAGCACGGTGGTCGCCTTCTCGGCGTCCGCGGAAGGCAACGTGGCTCCGCTGAAGGTCCTCGGCGGACCGGCGACACAGCTCAGCAGCCCGGGGCATCTCTCCGTGGCCGGTGATGGAGGACTGACCGTCGCCAACTTCGGCGGACCGTCCGTCCTCGAGTTCCGAACGCTCTTCCCGAAGCCGGCCCCGGTCGTCAAGGTCCCGGGCAAGCCGCGGGCGTTGAAGGTCGCCGGCAAGCAGAGGGCCAAGACGCGCAAGGTCTCGTGGAAGGCACCCGCCAACAACGGCGGCGCAAGGATCACCGGCTACCGGCTCGTCGTCAAGAAGGGCAACAGGGTTCTCCTGAGGAAGAACTTCGGGGCGAGCAAGCGGTCGTACAAGATCAAGCGCTCCAAGCTGCGCAACGGCAAGAACGTCGTGCTGATCAAGGCCAAGAACACGAAGGGCTTCGGCAAGAACGCCAAGAAGTCGTTCCGCGTGCGCAAGTAGGTCCGCACGGTCCGCAGTGGCGGGGCTGGCTCTCGGGAGCCGGCTCCGCCATTTCGATGTCACTCGAATTGCCTTGCGGAGGCCGAAGTCGGCAGCCAAGAATGCCGGGCACCCGTCGTACAAGCGGGATCATCACGTCCAAACCCCCCCTCGGAGGAGATCCTCCAGGACGTGCGGACGTAGGAGGAACCATGAGAAGAACTCATTTCGTCGGCATCGCCGCCAGTGCGGCGCTGGCCGGTGGTCTGCTGGTCAGCGCTCCTGCCGAGGCAGCACCGGGCGACCCGGTCAGCGTCCGACCTGAGCGGACGATCATCGGTACGAAGGCAGGGGCAAAGCCGCCCTGGGACGTGCACCTCAGCGCGTCCGGACGGACGTACGCGGCCGACTTCCACCGTGATCGTGTCGTGGTCTACCGGGCAGGAGCCCGCGGCAAAGCGCGTCCGCTGTACTCCCTTCGGGGAGCGCGGAGCCGTATCTTCGAGCCTCGTGGCATCGCGCGTGACTCCGTGGGGCGTCTCTACGTCGCCAACGGGAACAAGCGTGTCCTCGTCTTCGGCAAGAATGCACGCGGCAACGTGCGGCCGATTCGTGTGCTGCGTACTGGGATGGCTGTCGGCTCGGTGTCGATGACACCGGACAACCGGCTGATGGTCGCGGGCTCGAACGGCATCAAGATCTACCGCCGCTCGGCCTCGGGCACGGCGAAGCCGGTGCGCCAGATTGCCGGTGACAAGGCAGAGCTCGGCGGGGTGATCGACGTGAAGATGAACGTCGACGGTCGCATCTGGGCGACGTTCGGGGAGGGAGAGTTCATCTCCGTCTTCGCGCCGGGTGCGAACGGCAACGTGGCGCCGGAGCGCAGGATCACCGCCGACTGGCCCGGAGCGGGCCTGTGGGAGCCGGAGCCGCTCGCCTTCGACCGTGCGGGGCGTGCCTACATCGGTCTGCACTCGGGCCACGTCTACATCCTGGGTCCTAGCGCGACGGGCGAGGCCACGCCTCAGCTCGTCGTCAGCAACCGGCGGCACGGCCACGTCGACGGCCTTTCGGTCAGTCGTACGGGCAAGGTCGCCGTCACTGGCAACAACAGGATCACCGTCTATCCGCGGTTGCGGGCGATCACGGTGCCGTGGGCAGCGCGGGGAGTCTCGGTGTCAGGATCGCCGACGGCGACCAACCGGGTCGTGCGCTGGGCGCGGCCGCTGGGAGACGGTGGCGCGAGCGTCACCCGCTACCGCGTCACGGTCAAGCAGGGGACCCGGACGGTCAAGGTCGCCCGGCTGAAGGCATCGCGACGTTCCTACACACTGAAGCGGAGCACCCTGCCTGCTGGGACGAGCACGGTCGTCGTCCAGGCACGGAACCGCAAGGGATACGGCCCGGGCACGCCGCTGACCTTCACGGTCACGCGGTAGCACCGGCGAGACATAGGCACTGCGGATGACGGCGGCGAGCCCTAGGCTCACGTGTCGTGGACGGGCATGGGCGGGGGACACGCCGGGACCGGTACGGCATCGTGCTCGCTCTGCTCGCCGTCGTCATCCTGCTGGTCCCCGTCGACAGCAGTGCGCTGCGTCCGCTGGTGACCGCGCTGCTCGGCGCGGTGCTGCTCTTCGCGCAGAGGACCTCGGGAGCGCGCCGCTCGGTGATGGTGACCTCGGCGGTGCTGGCTGCCGTCGCTGTCGTCGTCTCGGGCGGCGCTCAGGGCTTCGACAGCGAGACGGCCGTCTCCGTCTACTCGATCACTGTCATCCTGCTCTGCCTCGCGACCATCACGACGATCGGCGTGCACGTCCTCCGCGACCCGTCGTTGGACGTGCACATCGTCCTCGGTGTCATCGCGGTCTACGTCCTCCTGGGGATCGCCTTCGCCGGTACGTATTCCGTGGTGGGGATCGTGCAAGGAGGCTTCTTCGCCCAAGGCGGGGCCGACGACGACGCGGTGAACTACTTCTACTTCAGCCTGATCACGATCACGACGACAGGCTTCGGCGATCTCTCGCCGGTGACGGACACGGGCAAGATCCTGGCGGCGCTGGAGGCGCTGATCGGGCAGGTCTATCTCGTGACCGTGGTGGCCCTCGCGGTGTCCGGTGTGACGCGCCGCCGTCGGGCCTAGGCGTCTGCTGCTCGACGCACGCGTAAACGGTCACACCTCACTCCAACGACGAAAGCAGGGCGCACCATGCGCATCTCACGATTAGCTGCCGCCGCTACCGCGGCGGTCATGACGGCCGGCGGCCTCGTACTCGCCGGCTCCCTGTCCGCGTCGGCGGACACGGTGGACACACCGCCGCGCGTCATCGGGGGGGATCGGGCGAAGGTCGCTGACGCCCAGGACCTCGCGATCGGGCCCGACGGCACGACGTACGCCATGAGGACGAGCCCTCCTTCGGTACGGGTGTTCGCAGGCGACGCGCGCGGCAACGCCAAGCCGCTGCGCGTGAGCAAGGTGCCCAACGCCTCGTCCGAGTCGGAAAGCAGCCTCGCGGTAGATGCGGCCGGTCGGGTCTACGTGGTGGCACCGAACGACGACTACACGGAGATCGAGGTGTATGCGCCGCGGTTCGCCAAGCGCGCACCGCTCCGCAGGCTCATCGTCGACGACGTGGGAGGGTCGATGGCGGTCTCGCCCACCGGTGAGGTCGCCATCCTCAAATGGGACGGTGACGCGATCGAGGTGTACGGCCGGAATGCCCGTGGGAGAGCGACGCCGATCCGCGTGATCAAGGGACCGGCGACGGGACTGGTTGGCCCGGAACAGGGACACCAGCTCGCCGTAGGCCCCGACGGGCGAGTCTGGGCCTCGAAGATCTCGTCCTCCGCTCTTGTTGCGTTCGCGCCGGGCGCTCGGGGAAACGTCGCTCCAGCGGTGCGTATCGACGGCCCCCGAACAGGGCTTAGCCCGCGTGGAGCCCTGCCTCGCGTCGACGCGGCCGGTCGAGTGTACGCGTTGCAGCAAGGCCGTGTCAGCGTCTTCGCGCCCTCAGCGAACGGAGACGTCGCTCCGCTGAAGGTGCTCAACGTGCCGCTTCCCCGCACGCGTCGCCCTGGGCTCTCGGTGGGCGCGAGGGGCGACATGGTGACGTCGATCGGGAAGCGGTCGATCGGCGTGTGGCGAACGCTGTTCCCGACACGGCCGTCCAAGGTGCGGGCGGTCCGTGTGACCGGCAAAGGTGCGGCCGCGAAGCGGACCGTGCGGTGGAAGAAGCCGTCGTACGACGGTGGCCGTGCGGTGCAGAAGTACAGGGTCGTCATCCGCAAGGGCTCGAAGGTGCTGCGGGCGAAGTCGCTGAAGCCTGGCCGGCGGTCGTACACGGTGCGGAAGTCGGCGCTGCGTCGCGGGAAGCTCACGGTGACGGTGCGGGCGAAGACGGCGAAGGGCTGGAGCCCGAAGGCCGTCAAGAAGTTCCGGGTTCGGTAGGGGGAGGGAAGACGAATGAGGACAAGACGATCGATCGCCGCCGCGGGGAGCATCGTGCTCGTCGCGGGCGGTGTGACCATGGCAGGAGCGAGCGCCGCGGACGCAGACACCGTCGACTACGGCCCGGGCCGGGTCATCGGTGGCTCGCGCGCCCAGGTCGAGAACGCTCAGGCGGTGGGGATCGCTCCCGACGCGACGACGTTCGTCGCCCGGGCGCTCTCCGACCGCGTACGCGTCTTCGGTCCCCGTGCAGACGGCAACGTCAGTCCGTCTCACGTCGTGGCTCCGGGGCCCGCAGGAGACGAGGTGGACATCGACCTGGCGTCGGATGGCTCGGGCAACACCTACATGCTCAGGTCCATCATCGAGGGCGAGGCGAACGTCCTCACGTATGGCCCGCGCTTCTCGGGGACGAACCCTCTGAGGCGCCTTTGGGTTCCGACCTACTCCCGAGCGTTGGCCGTCTCGCCGAGGGGTGATCTGGTCGTGGCCACGGCGAACGAGCTGTGGTTGTACCCGCCGGGGGCCACGGACCAGGAGGACGTCGGTGTCATCCTCGTGGACCAGGTCCCCGGGCAGCCTGCGGGCGGCGTGCGGGACGTCGCTGTCGACCGTCGGGGCTGGATCTGGGCGGCGACTGCCAAGGGCGTGCTCGGGTTCGCGCCCGGCGC
>NZ_JARBCJ010000038.1:0-20252 GCF_028803055.1 Mumia sp. | reverse complement strand
CGACACGGCCCCCTTGTTCAGCGCAGGTGGTCGGGGAGCTCAGACGCAGCTCCCTCGTCAAGCATCCACAGCGTCTGCTCGGTGCCGGTCACCCCAGCCGCTGGAGTCTGGCGGACGTCGTCGCCGGTGAGTGCTCGTGCGACCGCGGACGCCTTGCCGTCACCCGAGACGAGGAACCACACCTCCCGGCCCCGGTTGAGTGCCGGATAGGTGAGCGTGACCCGCGCCGGCGGCGGCTTGGGGGAGTCGCTCTCGCTCGCGGTGTCCCGATCGTCGATGGCGAGCGTGGGCTTGCCGGGGAACAACGAGGCGATATGGCCGTCCGGGCCGACGCCGAGCATGACGACGTCGAACACTCGGTCGCGCACCACCTCGGCGTACTGCTGAGCAGCCTCATCCAGGGACACCGTGCCGTCGTCCGGCGCCATCGGGTGGACCCGTGCTTCGTCGACAGCGACGTGGTCGAGGAGCGCCTCGCGGGCCTGTCGCTCGTTGCGGTCGTCGCTGTCGGCCGCGACGAACCGCTCGTCGCCCCAGAAGATCTCGACGCGTGACCAGTCGACGCGACCGTCCTGGGCTCGCGCAGCGACCGCACGGTGCAGCTTGTCGGCGATCGTTCCGCCGGTGAGGACGATCGCCGGCACCCGGCCCTGCGACTGGAGCGCAGCGAGAGTCGAGACGAGCTGGTCGGCGATGCTGCGGGCGAGCTGGTCGGCATCATTGTCGATGAGGATCTCGGGGTCGTCGTTCACCGTGTCGTGTCCGTCCGCTGGGGGGTGGTCTTGGCGGGCGCCTTCTTGGCCGCCGACTTCTTGCCTGACGCCTTCGTGGCCGCCGACTTCTTGGTCTTCGCCCCCGAGGCCGCCGGGTCGCTGGGCGCGTCGACGGACGGCTTCGAGCGCCCCGACGTCTTCGAGGACCGGCCGACGGCACCGTCCTCACGGCGCAGCAGGCGCTGGACCGTCTCGGCATAGACGTCGTCCTCGTCGAGGCGACGAAGGTCCTCGGCCAGGAGCTCGGCTGTCGTCCGACGCTTGAGCGCGACGGCCCGGTCAGCCTCACCCGGCACCATGAACACACCGTGGCGGCCGTCGTGCCGGAGCACCGCGATGTCGCCGATGATCGAGTGCAGACGGACCTCCGTGATCCCGGGGCCCCGAGAGACGGAGTGCTGGACCGGCACCTTGAGCCGGGCCTCGAGCCAGGCGACCAGCAGGTCAGCGCTGGGGTTGCCGCGTTCGGCGACGACCGACCCGCCGGTGACCACCAGCTCGACCTGGTCCAGGGCAGCCGCCAGGAGCGCGCGCCACGGGGTCAGCCGCGTCCACGCGAGGTCGGTGTCACCGGCCTGGTAGGCGCGGGCGACCCGCACGAGAGCGGCGTGGCGGGTGCGTGCGGCGGCGGCATCGGTGATCCGCCGCGTCGCGAGCGAGCCGAGCGGATCCTGCGCGGGAGCCTTGGGCGCCGCACCGGGCCACCAGGCGACGACGGGGGAGTCCGGAAGCAGGAGCGGCAGGACGACCGACTCGGCGTGCTGGGTGAGCTCACCGCTCATCCGGAGGATGATCGACTCGCCGGCGCTGTCGTTGCCGATCCGGACCTGCGCGTCGAGGCTCGCGGGGCCGCGCTTGGACCGCAGGATGACGCCGAGGACGCGCGCGGGGTGCTCGCGCGAGATCACCCGGGCGGCCCGCATCGCGTCGTAGTACCGTGCCTCGTCCGTGACGACGATGAGCGTGAGCACCATCCCCATGGCAGGACTCCCGGCGGCGATGCGCGCCTTCACCAGCGCCGAGGCGACGGCGCTCGCGCTGGTGTCGTTCAGATCGACCTTCATCGCTGTCCTCGCTCTTCGTCGCGTGTCACGGCTGGGGCTGGCGCAACGTCGTCATGGCCGCCGCCAGGACCGCCCGTCCCGTTCGAGCATGGCGTCGGCCGACGCCGGTCCCCAGCCGCCGGAGAGGTACGGCTCCGGCATGCTGATGCCCTCCTCGGCCTGCTCCGCCCAGTAGTCGATGATCGGGTCGAGGATCTTCCACGAGAGCTCGACCTCCTCCTGCTGGGGGAAGAGCGGGGGATCACCGAGGAGCACGTCCAGGATGAGCCGCTCGTAGGCCTCCGGGCTCGACTCGACGAACGTGCCGCCGTACGCGAAGTCCATGTTGACGTCGCGCAGCTCCATCGCGGTCCCCGGGACCTTGGACCCGAACCGCACGGTCACGCCCTCGTCCGGCTGGATCCTCATGACCACGGCGTTCTGGGTGAGCTCGGAGGTGTCGTACTTGGCGAACGGCTGGTGCGGCGCACGCTTGAACACGACGGCGATCTCGGTGACCCGGCGCGCCAGCCGCTTGCCGGTGCGCAGGTAGAACGGCACGCCCGCCCACCGTCGCGTCTCGATGTCGAGGCGGATCGCGGCGTACGTCTCCGTGGCCGATGTTGCCGGGATGTCCTGCTCGTCGAGGTAGCCCTTGACCTTCAGGCCCCCGGCCCAGCCGGCGGTGTACTGCCCGCGAGCGGTGTGGAGGTCGATGCGCTGCGGCGGCCGTGCCTGGGCGAGGACCTTCTGCTTCTCCAGGCGCAGGCTGCGCGCACTGAACGAGACGGGAGGCTCCATCGCGACCAGCGCCATCAGCTGGAGAAGGTGGTTCTGGATGACGTCGCGGGCGGCCCCGATGCGGTCGTAGTAGCCGGCCCGCCCCCCGATGCCGACGTCCTCCGCCATCGTGATCTGCACGTGGTCGACGTAGTGGGCGTTCCAGACCGGCTCGAACAGCTCGTTGGCGAAGCGGAACGCCAGGATGTTCTGGACGGTCTCCTTGCCGAGATAGTGGTCGATCCGGAAGACCGCCTCAGGCGGGAAGACGTCCGAGACGACGTCGTCGAGCTCGATGGCGCTCTCGAGGTCGTGGCCGAACGGCTTCTCGATGACGACTCGGCGCCACGAGTCGCCGGCGGGCTGCGCCAGCCCGTGCTTCTTGAGCTGTCCGATGACCGTGGCGAAGAAGCCGGGAGGGATCGACAGGTAGAAGGCGTAGTTGCCACCGGTGCCGCGCTCACGGTCGACCATCTGGACGGTCGAGACGAGGTGCTCGAAGGCCTTGTCGTCGTCGAACGAGCCGGGGACGAAGTGGAAGCCCTCGGACAGCTGCGCCCAGACCTCCTCACGGAACTCCGTACGCGCGTACTTCTTCACCGACTCGTAGACGACCTGCGAGAAGTCCTGGTCCTCCCACTCCCGCCGGGCGAACCCGACCAACGAGAAGCCGGGCGGGAGCAGACCGCGGTTGGCGAGGTCGTACACCGCAGGCATCAGCTTCTTGCGCGAGAGGTCACCCGTGACACCGAAGATCACCAGGCAGCTCGGACCCGCGATACGCGGCAGCCGGCGATCCTCCGGCTGCCGCAACGGGTTGACGTACGGCGCAGGGCCGTTCCGCCGCTCGCGGGTCACTCCAGCGCCTCCCGCAGCGTGCCGCGTGAAGCCTCCGAGCGGTCGAGGTGCAGCCTCAGCACGGGCCGTCCGTGACCGGCGAGGACTCCGGCGTCGCCGACGGCCTGGGCGATCAGGAACTCGCCGAACGTGAACGGCCGTCCCGGGACGTCAAGGTCCTGGTCGGGATCTCCGGTCACCTGCAGGTAGACACCGGTCGTGGGCCCCCCCTTGTGGTACTGGCCCGTCGAGTGGAGGAACCGCGGCCCCCAGCCGAACGTCGTCGGCCGGCCGGTCCGGCTCGCCAGCACGTCGCGGGCGTCGGCGAGGCCGGTCTCGCGCGTGCGGTCGAGGTAGGCCTGGACGGCGACGTAGCCACGCTCCGGATCGAGCTCGTCCAGCAGCGAGGCCACCGCCTCCCGCACGGTGGTCGTGTCGTCGGGAAGCCAGCCGGAGTAGTCGTACACCGTGACCCCGCCGTCGGAGAAGACGGCCACCGGGCCCTCGGAGGAGCCCTCGAGCATCTCGCGCGCCGCCTGCTTGGCGCTCTCGACGTCGGGCTGGTCGAACGGGTTGATGCCGATCAGGTGGCCGGCGATCGCAGTCGCGTACTCCCACAGGAGGAAGAGCGCACCCAGAGGAGCGTCGACCGCGAAGCCGTATCCCGATGCGGCCTGGGGGTGGTCGTCGCTCATCGGGCCGATCATCCCGACGACCTCGTCACGGGTGCTGGCATCGGCGTTGGGTGCGTCCGGCGGCCCCACGACGACCGGAAGGATGCCCTTGCCCTGCTTGCCGGTCGACTCCGCGACGAGCTGCTCGACCCAGTCACCGAAGCCCACGTTGGTCGAGCCCGCGTCGGCCAGCACCAGCTTGTCGGCGCCGTCGGCGTTGGCGACACCGAGGAGAGCTCCGAGGACCAGCGCCGGGTTGGTAGCGTCGTCGGCGGCGACGTCCTCGGCGATCTCGTCAGCCTGCTCCAGGAGCGCACCGACGTCGGCGCCGGCCAGCCCGCTCGGAACGAGGCCGAACGCCGTCAGCGCCGAGTAGCGGCCGCCGACGTCGGGGTCGGCGTGGAAGACGCGATAACCCTTCTCGGTCGCCTCGACGTCGAGCGGCGAGCCGGGGTCGGTGACGACCACGATGCGGGTGGCGGGGTCGATGCCCGCCACCTCGAACGCGTGCTCGTACGCCCGTCGCTGGCTGTCGGTCTCGACCGTGCCGCCCGACTTGCTGGAGACGACCACGACCGTGCGCTCGAGGTCGTCGTCGATCGCCTCGCGCACCATGTCGGGGTCGGACGAGTCCAGGACCGTCAGGGGCACGCCCGCCGTGGCGCAGATGACCTCGGGCGCCAGCGAGGAGCCGCCCATCCCGCACAGCACGACGCGGTCGAGTCCGGCGCTGCGCAGCTCGTCCCTCAGGGACGTGACCTGCGCGACGAGGGGGACCGAGGTGACGTGAAGGTCGGTCCACGCGAGCCGCTTGCGTGCCTCCTCCTCGGCGTCCGGACCCCACAGGGTGGCGTCGTGTCCGGCGACGCGGCTCGCGACCCGGTTGGACACCAGGTCGTCGATGGCCGCGTCGAGGGCCTTCTCGTCGGGATAGGCGAGGCCGAGCTCGAAGCCGGCCGGGGATGCTGCGTCGTCGCTCTGCACCGATTCGCTCCTGAGGTGGTCAGCCGCGGCGTGCGCGGGCGGCGGTCAGCTGGTCCTGGACGGTCCGGACGAGGTCGGTCCACGAGGACTCGAACTTGTCGATGCCCTCCGACTCCAGGGTGTCCATGACGTCGTCGAGGTCGATCCCGACCTCGGTCAACGACCGGGCGACCTGCTCAGCGTCGGCCTTCGTGCCGGTGAGGGTGTCACCGGTCACCTCGCCGTGGTCGGCGAAGGCACGCAGCGTCGCGCCGGGCATCGTGTTGACGACGTTCGGACCGACCAGCTCGGTGACGTACATCGTGTCCGGGTAGTCGGGGTTCTTCACGCCCGTCGAGGCCCACAGCGGCCGCTGCCGGTTCGCCCCCTGCGCCTCGAGCGCCTTCCAGCGGTCGGACGCCGAGAACTCCTCGTACACCGCGTACGCGAGTCGCGAGTTGGCGACGCCGGCCTTGCCCTTGAGCGCCATCGCCTCCGACGTGCCGATGTCGTCCAGCCGCTTGTCGACCTCGCTGTCGATGCGGCTGACGAAGATCGACGCCACCGACTGCACGTCGGAGATGTCGACCCCGTCCGCGAGGGCATGCTCGAGCCCGGAGGCGTAGGCGTCGAGGACCTCGCGGTAGCGCTCGAGCGCGAACAGCAGAGTGACGTTGACGCTGATCCCGGCGGCGATCGTGGCGGCGATCGCCGGGATGCCCTCACGGGTCGCCGGGATCTTGATGAAGACGTTGGGCTCACCGACCTTGTCCCACAGCTTGCGGGCCGTGGCGATGGTCTGGTCGGTGTCGTAGGCGAGCGACGGCTCCACCTCGATGGACACACGGCCGTCGACGCCGTCGGTCGCGTCGTAGACGGGGCGCAGGATCGACGCCGCCTGGCGGACGTCGGTGGTCGTCAGCTCGAACACCGCGCCGGCCACCGTCGTGTCCGGGTCGGCGGCGAGCCCCTCGTCGAGCTGCGGCTCGTAGCGCTCACCCGCCTTCATCGCCGAGGCGAAGATCGTCGGGTTGCTCGTCACACCCACGACGTGGTCCTCGTCGACGAGTCGCGTCAGCTCACCTGTCTCGGTCAGCTCGCGGGACAGGTCGTCGAGCCAGATCGACACTCCTGCGTCGCTGAGTGCCTTCAGTCGGTCTGTCATCGCGCTCTCCTCCGTCTTCGGTGGGCGCCGCGCGCCCGGTGCGGACCCGCTCAGTGATTGGTCTGCGGAAGGATCGTCTGCATCGGCTTGGCGAACACGCCGACGCCACCGGTGTGACCCGAGGCGGCGATGCTCTCCTTGGCCGCGCTCACGACCGCTTCGGCGGTGATGTCGAACTCGTCGTACAACGTCTGGAACGCCGCGGAGGCGCCGTAGTGTTCCAGGCTGACCGTGCGGCCGGCGTCGCCGACCACCTCGCGCCAGCCCTGGGAGATGCCCGCCTCGACGCTGACGCGTGCGCGGACGTGCGGCGGGATGACCGAGTCGCGGTAGGCCTCGGTCTGTCCGTCGAACCACTCGCGGCACGGCATCGACACGACGCGTGCCGCGATGCCCTCCGCCGCCAACGTCTCACGTGCGGCGACCGCCAGCTGCACCTCCGAGCCGGTCGCGATCAGCACCACGTCGGGATCGCCCTCGGTGTCGAGCAGGACGTAGGCGCCCTTCACCGCCTCCTCGGCGGGGGCGAAGCCGTCCTTACCCCGCGGGAACACCGGGAGGTTCTGGCGGCTCAGGGCGAGGCCGGCGGGGTGCGTCGGGGACTCGAGGATCTTCTTCCAGACGACGATGGTCTCGTTGGCGTCGGCAGGACGGACCACGTCGAGTCCCGGGATCGCCCGCAGCGAGGCGAGCTGCTCGATCGGCTGGTGGGTCGGGCCGTCCTCACCGAGCCCGATCGAGTCGTGGGTCCAGACGTAGGTCACGGGGAGCTGCATCAGCGACGCGAGGCGCACCGAAGGCCGCATGTAGTCGGAGAACACGAGGAACGTGCCGCCGTACGGGCGGGTCGGGCTGTGCAGCGCGATGCCGTTGAGGATCGCGCCCATGCCGTGCTCGCGGATGCCGAAGTGCAGCACGCGGCCGTACCAGTCGCCGGAGAACATCTTGGTCGCGTGCTCGGGCGGGAGGAACGACGGCTGGCCCTTGGGTGTCGTGTTGTTCGACCCGGCCAGGTCGGCCGAGCCGCCCCACAGCTCGGGCAGCACCGGTGCCGCCGCCGTCAGGAAGGCGCCGGAGGCGACGCGCGTGGCGACACCCTTGGGGTCGGCCTCGTACGTCGGGAGGTCGGCGTCCCAGCCGTCGGGGAGCTCGCGAGCGTTCAGGCGGTCGAACAGGGCGGCCGACTCCGGGTTGGCCTCACGCCACGCGGCGTACAGCTCGTCCCACTCGGCCTGCAGCTGCTCACCGCGAGCACGGGTCTTGCGGGTGTGCTCGATCACCTCCGGCGGGACCTCGAACGTCTTGTCGGGGTCGAAGCCGAGGATCTCCTTGGTCTTCGCGACCTCTTCCGCCCCGAGGGCGGAGCCGTGCGAGGCCCCGGTGCCCTGCTTGTCGGGTGCGGGCCACGCGATGATCGTCTTCAGCGCGATGAAGCTCGGCCGGTCGGTGACCGACCGTGCCGTCTGGAGGGCCTCCCAGAGGGCTTCGACGTCCTCGGTGTAGCCGGTGCCGTCGTGGGTCCAGTCGACCATCTGGACGTGCCAGCCGTAGGCCTCGTAGCGCTTGAGCACGTCCTCGTTGAACGCGACCGCGGTGTCGTCCTCGATCGAGATCCGGTTGTCGTCCCAGATCACCGTGAGGTTGCCGAGCTGCTGGGTGCCCGCGAGGGAGCTGACCTCGGAGGCGACGCCCTCCTGCATGTCGCCGTCGGAGGCGATCGCATACACGTGATGGTCGAACACGCCCTCGCCCATCGGGGCGTCGGGCTCGAGCAGGCCGTGACGGCGCCGCGCGGCCATCGCCATGCCCACGGCGTTGCCGACGCCTTGCCCGAGCGGACCGGTCGTGACCTCGACGCCCGGCGTGTGACGGAACTCGGGGTGCCCCGGCGTCCGGCTGCCCCAGGTGCGCAGCGACTCGAGGTCGGCCAGCTCCAGCCCGAAGCCGGCGAGATAGAGCTGGATGTACTGAGTGAGGCTGGAGTGACCGCACGAGAGCACGAAGCGGTCGCGCGCCGCCCAGTCGGGGTCGGCGGGGTTGTGCCGCATCAGCTTGTTGTAGAGCAGGTACGCCGCCGGCGCGAGGCTCATGGCGGTCCCTGGGTGGCCGTTCCCGACCTTCTGGACGGCGTCCATCGCAAGGACGCGGACGGTGTCGACCGCCTTGCGGTCGAGCTCGGTCCACTCCAGCTTGGTGCTCACGTCGGCGTGCTCCTCGTACGGTGGTGCGGGGTCCCCGGCGCGGCGTTGCCATGTCGCACGGCGCAGTCGCCGGATCACGGACAGGTCTCGGGTGTGAGCCTACTCGTGCCCCATCGTTCTCGCGGATCGGCTCCCGGTCATGAGATTGCGGGCTGGGACCGTGGTCGCCGTCACGTCACGCGCGGGCACCATGCACCCGCGCGTGCGTCGCTTCGCGACGTGACTAGACTCGCGGCGTGACCGCAATCGACCCCGAGCTGAGCGCTGTGCACCAGCGTTCCTCGCACCCGTCGAACGGTCGTCCCCGTCTCGCTGACGTCGTCACCGCCTACGTCGGCCTGATGAAGCCGCGCATCATCGAGCTGCTTCTCCTGACGACCGTGCCGATGATGTTCCTCGCCGCCCAGGGTGTCCCCGGCCTCTGGGTCGTGGTGGCCACCCTGGTGGGTGGCACGCTGTCGGCGGGGTCGGCCAACGCCCTGAACTGCGTCTTCGACGCCGACATCGACCAGCAGATGCGTCGCACGCGTCGCCGTCCGCTGCCGCGCCACGCGGTGACCACGCAGGCCGCACTCGTCTTCGGTCTCGCTCTCGGCGTGATCTCGACGTTGTGGCTGGGCTTCTTCGTCAACTGGCTCTCCGCGGGTCTCGCTCTCGCGGCCAACGTCTTCTACGTCGTCGGCTACACGATGCTGCTCAAGCGTCGTACGGCCCAGAACGTCGTGTGGGGCGGCCTCGCCGGATGCTTCCCGACCCTGATCGGCTGGACGGCGGTCACCAACGAGCTGGCCTGGGCGCCGGTCGTGATGTATGCGGTCGTCTTCTTCTGGACGCCCCCGCACACCTGGGCGCTCGCGACCCGCTACCGCGAGGACTACGCGCGGGCCGACGTCCCCATGCTCCCGGTGATCGCGCCGGCGACCGTGGTCGGGCGCAAGATGCTCGCGTACTCGTACGCGATGGTGGCGACCTCGCTGCTGCTGTGGCCGATCGCGCCGACCGGCTGGTTCTATCCCGCGGTCGCGGTGGTTCTCGGCGCGGCGTTCCTGCTCGAGGCGCACCTCTTCCTCGCTCGGGCACGGCAGAGCTCGGAGCTGTCGGTGCTCAAGCCGATGCGGCTGTTCCACTGGTCCAACGCCTATCTCGCGCTGCTGTTCGTCGGCGCTGCGGTCGACCCCTTCCTGCGCTGACGCCCTGACGTGCGCTGAGGCGTTGCGGATCGACATCGCGACCACCTCACGGGCGCAACGTCGATACACAACGCCTCAGTCTCCCCAGCGGCCGGACCGGCGGGGCCCGTACGCGCCCTGAGGACCCACCTGTGGTCCATGACCGACATCACCTCTGCCGTCGTCGACGCGCAGCATGGCGTCCTCACCTCCGCACAGGCCGCAGCGCTCTTCGGCGTAGCCCATGTGCGCTCGCGCGTCTATGCCGACGTCTGGCAGCGACCGCACCGCGGCGTCGTCGTGCTCCACAACGGGCCCCTCACCGCGGAGCAGACCACGATGGTCCGTCTCCTCTCGTGCTCGCCCGGTGCGGTCCTCGCAGGACCGAGCGCTCTGGCGTACGACGGGCTCACAGGGTTCGAGACCGACGCGACGTACGTCTCGGTCCCGATCGGCGCCCGCCGGCCCTCGATCGGCGGGATCGTCGTCCACTGGAGCGCCTACCTCGACCACCGCGACGTCAACCCGGCCCGATTCCCTCCGCGGACCCGGCCGGCCCGGAGCGTGCTCGACTTCGCGAGCTGGACCGACAACGAGCGCTACGCGAGGGCGATCGTGCTCGCCGCGGCGCAGCAGCGCGTGGTCCGGACGAGCGACCTCCGCGACGCGATGACGCGACGGGGAGCGTGTCGGCACCGTGCCCTCGTGGTGGAGTCGTACCTCGACGCCGCGGGCGGGATCCAGTCGCTGCCCGAGCGTGACTTCGACGCGATCCGTGCGCGTTACCGTCTACCGCTGCCGGCTCGGCAGCGTGCGGTGGTGCGCAACGACAGGCGCTACTACCTCGACGTCGACTGGGAGGAGTACGGGGTCGGCTGCGAGATCCACGGCATCCCGCACCTCGACGTGAGGAGGTGGGACGCCGACGCCGGTCGCGGCAACGAGCTGCTGATCTCGGGGCGGCGTACGGCGGTCTTCACGTCCTACGCCATCCGTCGTACGCCCGCCGCGGTCGGGGACCAGTTGAGACGGCTGCTGCAGAGCGCCGGGTGGGACGGGACCTGATGCCTTACGTATCGACATTGCGACCATCTCCTGGGCGCGATGTCGATACGCAACGCCTAAGCGCCCGTGGGGGAGGGCGTACGCGTGGTGGGGACGGAGGCGCGGCCGCGGGACTCGAGCGTGGCCCAGGTCGCTGCCGCGGCCAGGATGCCCGCTCCGAGCAGGTGCAGGCCCACCAGCACGATGGGGAGATCGGTGAAGTACTGCACGAACCCGATCAGGCCCTGCCCGAGCTCCACCGCGAGCAGCACGACAGCCGCGCGGACCGCGGTCGCCGGAGCACCGACGGCCTTGTACGCGAGCAGGAGCCCGACCGAGAGGCCGAGCAGGAGGAACACCGCATCGGCGTGCAGCTGCGTCACCGACACCGGGTCGAAGCCGTTGCGGGCCGTGTCCGGGTCGCCTGCGTGGGGACCGGCTCCGGTGACCACCGTGCCGATCATCACGGTTGCCCACATCACGGCGTACGTGAGCCAGCCGAGCACGCGGACCGGCGAGGGGACGAGGTCGGCCGACGGACCGGGCGGCAACGACGTCTCGCGCAGCAGGACGGTGGACAGGCTGACGAGGCCGATCGAGACGGCGAGGTGGATGGCGACCACCCACGCGTTGAGGTCGACGAGCACCGTGATGCCCCCGATGCCGGCCTGCAGGGAGATCCCGAGGGCCATCAGGGTCGCAACCAGCACGGCGTGCGGGCGCCGGGGTCGCCAGGCACGGACCGCGAACCACGTGGCGATCGCAACCGCGACCAGCACGAAGGTGAGCAGCCGGTTGCCGAACTCGATGAGGCCGTGGGCGCCCAGCTCGTCGTGAGGAACGAAAGAAGCGTCGGTGCAGCGCGGCCAGGTCGGGCATCCGAGCCCGGAGGCGGTGAGGCGGACGGCCGCGCCGGTGACGATGATGCCGATGTTGGCGACCAGCGAGGCCCAGGCCCAGCCACGGACGAATCCGTCGGTGGGGTTGCGGAACTTCTCGATCAACGTCATCACTCCCACTTGAACGTCCGAGCGGTCGCTGCTGCGGCGACTCCCGCCCAGACCACGAGCACCACGATGCTGGAGACGGGCGGCGCGCTCCCGTCGAAGACGGTCCGCATGCCCTCCGACAGCGCGCCGGTCGGCAGCACCGACAAGAAGGTCTGGGCCGCATCTGGGTAGCGGCTCAGGGGGACCAGCACCGCACCGCCCACCAGGAGCAGCACGTAGACCAGGTTCGCGACGGCCAACGTCGCCTCCGCCCGCAGGGTCCCCGCGAGCAGGAGCGCCAGGGCCGCGAAGGCCGCAGTGCCGAGCAGCGCCAGCACCACCATCCAAGCGTACGCCGCGGCGCCCCCGTCGGGCTCCCAGCCGAGCCAGAGGGCGACGAGCACCAGGATCACGAGCTGTGCAGCCTGTACGAGCAGGACCGACCCGATCTTGCCGACGAGGAGGCCCCAGCGGGGGAGCGGGGTGCTGCCGAGGCGCTTGATGACGCCGTAGCGTCGCTCGAAGCCGGTCGCGATGGCCAACGACGTGAACGACGACGACAGGATCGCGAGGGCGAGCACGCCCGGAGTGACGATGTCGATCGGGCGCCCGGGGCCGAGGTCGACGATGCGGGTCGCCTCCGTTCCTGCCACCAGCAGCAGCAGGGGGATGACGAGCGCGAGCAGGAGCTGCTCACCGTTGCGCATCAGCAGGCGCGTCTCCATGACGGTCTGCGCGAGGACCATGCGGGGGACGGGGGCGGCACCGGGCCGAGGCGCGAAGTCGAGGCTCACGAGCGGAGCTCCCGTCCGGTGAGGTCGAGGAAGACGTCCTCGAGCGTACGGCGGCGTACGGCGATCTCGTCGAGCAGGACGTCCTGGGTCGCGAACCATGCCGTCACCCCCTGCAGCAGCGCAGGGTCGACCGTGCCCGAGACGAGGTAGACGCCTGGGCTCTGCTCGACGACCTGCGACCCGGCGGGGAGCGCCGTCACGAGCCCGGCGGTGTCGATCCCCGCCGGCGCGCTCAGGCGGATCGTGTTCTCGGCACCCTCGCTGGTGAGGTGCTTCGGGGAGCCGGAGGCGATGAGACGGCCGTGGTCGATCACGTGGACCCAGTCGGCGAGTCGCTCTGCCTCGTCCATGAAGTGGGTGGTGAGCACCACGGTCACGCCGCTGGCGCGGAGCTCGTCGACCAGCTCCCACGTCGAGCGCCGGGCCTGAGGATCCAGGCCGGCGGTGGGCTCGTCGAGGAACACCAGCTCGGGGCGTCCCACCAGCGCGGTCGCCAGGGCGAGGCGCTGCTGCTGGCCTCCGGACAGGCGTCGGTACGGGGTGCGGCCGACGCCCCCCAGGCCCAGGCGCTCGATCAGAGAGTCGACGTCGAGCGGGTCGGCGTACAGGCGGGAGACGTAGCGGAGCATCTCGTGGGGGTACGCCGCCGACCAGGCGCCCCCGCTCTGGAGCATCACGCCGACCCTCGGACGCAGACGTGCGGCGTCACGGACCGGGTCGAGGCCGAGGACGCGGACCGTACCGGCCTGGGGGCGCCGATAGCCTTCGCAGGTCTCGACCGTCGTGGTCTTGCCGGCTCCGTTGGGACCGAGGACGGCCGTGACCGTGCCGGTCTCGACGGTGAGGCTCAGGCCGTCGACAGCCGTCGTGTCGCCGTAGCGCATGACGAGGCCGGCCACCTCCACGGCGAGGGAATTCACTGGCCCAGTCTAAAGTTCTCGTGTTCGATAGGGGCTGCTGGGGCTGCCGCCGGGGCGTCCCCGGAGAAAGGGCCCTGTGTTCAGCAGGATGGGACGGTACGTCGTCCGGCACCCGTGGCAGGTGATCCTCGCGTGGATCGTGCTTGCGGTCACGGTGGTGGCGCTTGCGCCGCCGTTGCAGTCGACCTCGGAGGAGGCGGACTTCCTGCCTCGCGAGTACGAGTCGATCAAGGCGCTGGAGGCGCAGGCCGACGCGTTCCCCGAGCTGGCCGACACCGAGCCCGCGGCGATCGTGGTCGTGGACCGCGCCGACGGCAAGCCCCTCACGGCCGAGGACTCGGCAGCGGTCGGGGCCCTCGCCGACGACCTGAGCGCCGCGGACATCGAGCACCTCGCAGACATCCGGGCGAACCCGCCGTCGGAGAACGGCCTCGTCCAGACGATCACCGCGGGACTCACCGAGGGCACCGACCCGTTCGACACCACGCTGACCGACAGCGCCCGGGACCTGCGCGAGCAGGTCGATGGGGCCGTCGAGGACACCGACCTGCGTGTCGGGGTCACCGGCTCGATCGCCCAGAACCTCGACGCCGAGGAGTCGGCCGGCAACGCCGAGGCCGCGGTCGGCATCGCGACGATCGGTCTCATCGTCGTCCTGCTCCTGGTGATCTTCCGCAGCCCGATCATCGCGCTGCTCCCGATCCTCGTGATCACGATCATCTCCCAGGTGGCGACGGGCCTGATCTCGATCGCCAACGAGGCCTTCGGGCTCCAGGCCGACTCGTCGATCACGGTGATCCTGATCGTCGTCCTGTTCGGCATCGGCACCGACTACATCCTCTTCCTGATGTTCCGCTATCGGGAGCGGCTGCGAGACGGGGAGGAGCCGAAGGCGGCGATGGTGCATGCGATCGAGCGCGCGGGCGAGGCCATCGCATCGGCCGGTGGAGCGGTCATCGTGGCGTTTCTCGCGTTGCTGCTCTCCTCCCTCAGCATCTTCCGCTCGATCGGCCCGGCGCTCGCGATCGCCGTCGCGGTCACGGTCGTGGCCGCGCTCACCCTCATCCCGGCCGTCGTCTCGCTCCTGGGGACGAAGGTGTTCTGGCCCTCGAAGGCCTGGAAGACCGAGCCGAAGAATGCCCGGTTTGCGGCGATCGGCGACTCCCTTGGTCGACACCCGGGGAGGTTCGCGCTCGCCTCGGGTCTGCTGCTGGCGTCACTCGCGGTGTTCGCGTTCGGCTTCAAGCCGTCGTTCGACTTCTCCCAGCTGAGCCTGCCCGACGACGCGGAGTCGATGGTGGCGAGCGAACGCATGCTGGAGGGCTACCCGGCGGGCGCCACCGCCCCGCAGACGGTCATTCTGCGCAGTACGGACGGCGATCCGATCGTGCAGGCTGACCTGGCCCCGTTCGGCGCGGTGCTGGCAGGGGCCGACGGGGTCGCTCAGGTGGCGGACCCGGTCCCGAACGCCGATGGCTCGGCCGCGCTGTTCGTCGTGACGCTCGAGGACGACCCGATGTCGGACGCCGCGATGGAGCACGTCGAGGGGCCGATCCGTACGGCCGCTCACGACGCCGCGCCAGACGGCTCGGAGGCCCTCGTCGGCGGGACGACGTCGATCTTCGTCGACCTGCAGGACGCGATGAGCCGTGACTACTCCGTCGTCTTCCCGGTCGCCGCGCTGCTCATCATGGTGATCCTCGGGCTCCTGCTGCGGAGCCTCGTCGCGCCGCTCTATCTGATGGCGTCGGTCGGGTTGGGCTTCGGGGCGACGCTCGGTGCGACCGTGCTCGTGTTCCAGGTGGCCCGAGGCGAGGACGGCCTCATCTTCATGCTGCCGATCTACATCTATCTCTTCGTGGTGGCGCTGGGCACCGACTACAACATCCTGATGATCGCCCGCCTGCGAGAGGAGTCCCGCCAAGGCCGGGACCCGCACGCGGCCGCGGCCTGGGCCGTACGCCACGCGGGTCCGACGATCGCCGCGGCGGGCCTCATCCTGGCGGGATCCTTCGCCGCGCTCATGCTCGGAGGCAACCCGTTGCTGGTGTCGATGGGCTTCGCGATCTCGTTCGGGATCCTTGTCGCTGCGTTCGTGATGTCGATGTTCTTCACCCCGTCGCTGACGGCGCTGCTGGGCCACACCGCCTGGTGGCCCGGCCACGGCGACGAGGCGCGCGCCGGTGACGCCGATGAGTCGGTCGACGTCGGCTCCGACCGCCTGACCCGAGAGAGGTGACGCGATGCCGCTGCCCGTGATGCCGCCCGTGCGCCCGATGCTGGCGAAGTCGGTCAAGGGAGTGCCCGATCCCAGCAAGGTCCAGGGCGGGCTGTCGTACGAGCCGAAGTGGGACGGGTTCCGCTGCATCGTCTTCCGCGACGGCGACACGGTGGAGATGACGAGCCGCAACACGCGCGATCTGACGCGCTACTTCCCCGAGCTCGTCACCGCGTTCCGGGAGAACCTGCCCGAACGATGCGTCCTGGACGGCGAGATCATCGTGGCCGTCGACGGTCGGCTGGAGTTCGAGGTCCTCCAGGAGCGCATCCACCCGGCGGCCTCACGGATCGCTCTGCTCGCCGAGCAGACGCCCGCGTCGTACGTCGCCTTCGACCTGCTCGCCCTCGGTGACGACGACCTGACGGGGGAGCCGTTCGAGCTGCGCCGCGCCCGTCTCGTCGAGGCGCTGCAGGATGCGAGCGATCCGGTGCACACGACGCGGACCACGCTGGACCCCGCCGTCGCCGAGGAGTGGTTCGGGCAGTTCGAGGGGGCGGGGCTCGACGGTGTGGTGGCCAAGCCGTTGCGGGCGCCGTACGAGCAGAACGCCCGCACCATGCTCAAGGTCAAGCACGAGCGCACGGCGGACGCCGTCATCGCCGGCTACCGGCTCCACAAGACCTCGACGCCGGAGAAGCCCTTGCTCGGTTCGATGCTGCTCGGGCTCTACAACGACGAGGGCGTCCTCCAGCACGTCGGCGTGTGTGCGGCCTTCACCGCATCACGGCGGGCGGAGCTGGCGGCCGAGCTCGACCGCCTCGCGGTGCCCGTCTCGGAGCACCCGTGGGGGCGGTGGGCCGAGGCCGAGGCCCCACGAGGCCGGGGACCGGCTGCCGGGAGCGCAGAGCCGGTGGAGCGCCGGCAAGGACCTGTCCTTCGTGCCCATCAACCCCGTGCTCGTCGCCGAGGTGGCGTACGAGCACATGGAAGGGACGCGGTTCCGGCACACCGCCCGCTTCAAGCGGTGGCGGCCGGACCGCGACCCCGAGTCGTGCACGTACGAGCAGCTCGAGGAGGTCGCCTCGTACGACCTCGGTGACGTGCTGGGCTGAGCCGACCGATCAGCTGCTGGCGGGGTTGCCCTTGAGCGGGATGTCGCGCAGGGTCAGGTAGAGGATGAGCGCCACCACGGCGCTCGCCAGCAGCGAGAGGGGCACCAGCAACACGGCCGACAGCGACTCGACGCCCCCCAGCACCTGGGGAGAGGGTCCGCCGCCCATCAGCATGTCGGCGCCGAGGACGAGCAGCACGACGCCGATCGTCTGGACCGTGCCCAGCAGAGCACCCCACCGGTAGTAGCCGAAGGCGATCGCGGCGCCGCCGAGGAAGTAGCTGAGCCCGCTCAGCGACCACGACAGCCAGATCCCGAAGAAGTCGCCCGAGGAGTCGTAGAGGTGGGCGTCGAGAGTCACGGTCGGCAGGTCGAGAGCATCCAGGACCAGTGACTCCACCAGCATCCCGATCGCGCCAAGGAGGGCGAAGGTGATGCCCAGGCCGACGGCGGCCACGATCGTGCCTCGGAAGAGCGACCGACGTGTCGCGCCTCCCACGACGTGGAGCGTGAGGATCGAGGGGGGCATGATGAGGCCCATCACCCCGAGGAAGGCGGGCGCGGAGCCGAGGAACCCGTCGCCCGTGCTGGACTCGAGGTCGCCCCACCGGTCGATGACGTAGGCGACGGCCACGGTGATCGTCGCGACGGCGATCCAGAAGTAGGCACCGATCTGCCACGTGCCCAAGAAGAGCGTGTACGCGCTCGTGACGGTGCCGCGTTGCTCCTGCGCCTGGGCGGTGACGGGGGAGACGGTGGCGCTCATCGCGCGTCCTCCTTCATGGGATCGGGTTCCTGGCTGAGGTGGATGAAGAGGTCCTGGATGGACACCCGGGCGATCTCGATCCCGGCATCCCGGGCCAGCGCGATCTCGGCGGGCTCGAGGCTGCCTTCGAGCGTGAGCTGCGTGGTGCCGCCGAGGTTGCGCGTCGCCAGGACGCGGTGCTCGTCGGCGAGCTTGCTCACGGCAGTGCTCGGACCCACGAGACTCACCGCACGGCTCCGGAGGGCGTCGGCCGTCTCCGAGACCAGGGTGCGGCCACGGTGGAGCATGACCACGTCCTCGAACAGCCGCTCCACCTCCTCGATCAGGTGGCTCGACACGACGATCGTGCGGGGGTGGTCGGTGTAGTCGTCGAGCAGCGCGTCGTAGAACGCGTACCTGCTTGGCGCGTCCATGCCGAGGTAGGACTCGTCGAAGATCGTGAGCGGCGCCCGGCTGGCGAGCCCGACGATGCAGCCGAGCGCCGACTTCTTGCCGCGTGACAGCCTGGCGGGTGTCGTACGGGGGTCGACGTCGAACTGGTCGAGCAGTGCGCGGGCGTAGTCACCGTCCCAGTGCGGGCGGAGCTCGTCGTAGTAGCCGAGCGTCTCGTTGATCGAGGTGTCCCCGAGGACGTCGCCGGACTCGCGGACGAGCTGGACGCCGGCCATGACGACGGCGTCCTCGAACGGATCAACGCCGTTGACCAGCACCGTCCCGGAGGTCGGTCGCCGCAGCGACGCCAGGAGTGACAGCGCCGTCGACTTGCCGGCGCCGTTGCGCCCGAGGAGCCCGGTGATCGTGCCGGGCCGGACGGTGAAGCTGACGTGGTCGAGGGCGGCCTCGTCGGTGCGGCGGCGGCCGTACCTGACGGTGACGTCGGTCAGCTCGGCTCCGTACGGGGTGGTCATCGTGTCTCACCTTCTGCGACGCGAGGGGCGGGGAGGGTCTCCGGGTGCTCGTCGAGATAGCCGATGAGCTCCGAGCGCGGGATGCCGAGCAGGTCGGCCTGCTCGACGGCGGGTCGGAACACCCGCTCGAGGTAGGTGTCGCGGCGCTCCTTGACGAGCCGGTCGTGCGCGCCGACCGCCACGAACATCCCGAGACCGCGACGCTTCTCGATCAGGCCCTCGTCGACGAGGATCGCGAACGCCTTGGCCGCCGTCGCCGGGTTGATGCGGAAGGTCGTCGCGTACTGGGTCGTGGACATCACCTGTGACTCCTCAGGCAGGTCGCCGCTCACGATCTGTGCGCGGATCTGGTCGGCGATCTGGATGTAGATCGGCTCCGGTCCGTCGAACACGCTCCGCTCACCTCCCGTGGTTCATTACTGGACTAATGAACCACACAACCTCACAGGAAGGCAAGGCCTGGTGCTCAGTCGTGGTCGCCGGGCGGGGCCATCTCCGCGGCGACGCCGACGAGGCGTACGGCTCGGGTCCGGTCGGTGCGTTCGAGCAGCGAGGCGGCCGCGTCCGCGATCACTGCGGCATCGGACGTCGGCCCGGCGAGCGTGGTGCTGCGCGTCCGGGTCTCGAACGGGACGTAGCGAATCTTGAGGCGGACCCGGACCGCCGGTCGCCCGTCCTCGACCACGTCGCGCGCTGCGAGGGCGGCGAGCCTGCGGACCTCCGCCTCGACCTCGTCCGGATCACGCAGATCGGTCTGGAACGTGACCTCGTGACCGTGCGACCGCGGCACCCACGGCGTCGGGTCGACGGGCGAGGTGTCGACGCCACGGGCGAGGCGGCGGTACCACGGTCCCATCGTCGGACCCAACGCGGCAGCGAGGACATCCTCGTCGGCGTCCCCGACCTCGCGGACCGTGCTCAGACCGAGTGCGGCGAGCTTGGCCGCCGTCTTGCCGCCGATGCCCCAGACGCCGTCGGCCGGACGCTCACCCATCACCGCCCACCAGGTGTCACGAGTGAGCACAAAGGTGCCGCGGGGCTTGCCGAAGTCGGTCGCGTTCTTGGCGCGGATCTTGTTGTCGCCGATGCCGACCGAGCAGTGGAGGCTGGTCCGGTCGAGGACTCGCGGCTGGACCTGGCGGGCGAACGCCACCGCCCCGTCCGCGTCTTGGACGGCGTCCGGCACCGCAACGAACGCCTCGTCCCAGCCCAAGATCTCCACGGCCGTCCCGACACTGCGGAGGGCGTCCATCACCTCCGTCGACGCCGCGTCGTACGCGGGCTTGTCGACGGGGAGGAACACGGCGTCGGGGCACTTCTTGGCGGCAGTCCGCAGCGGCATGCCGGAGCGGACGCCGTACTCGCGCGCCTCGTACGACGCCGTCGACACCACGCCGCGCTCGCTGGGGTCGCCTCGTCCCCCGACGACGACAGGCTTGCCGGCGAGCTCGGGTCGGCGCAGCACCTCGACCGCAGCGATGAACTGGTCGAGATCGACGTGCAGCACCCACATCGGTCAGCCTCCGGCCGCGTCCTCGTCGGCGTCGGTCCAGTTGGCGGCGTTCTTGCGGCTCGGCTGCACGCGAGGCGGCTCGCCCGGCATCTTGGGGTAGTCGGGTGGGTACGGCATGTCGCCGAGGCCTTGCTCCTCGTCTCGGGCGTAGAGGTCGAGGAGCGGCTCGAGCGAGCACGCGGTGTCGTCGATCGGCGCGTGGAGGTCGCCGAGCTCGGCGAAGCGCTGCGGCACGGTGTGGAGGTTGAAGGCGCGCGGGTCGTCGACGGTCGCCAGCTCGTCCCAGGTCACCGGCGTGGAGACCGGGGCACCTGGCTTCGGACGGAGGCTGTAGGCGCTGGCGATCGTCCGGTCGCGGGCGTTCTGGTTGTAGTCGACGAA
>NZ_JARBCJ010000037.1:0-20328 GCF_028803055.1 Mumia sp. | reverse complement strand
CACGCGGTACGTCATCGGGTAGGTCGGCCACGGCTGGTTCTCCGGGCGCTCCGTCGGCGGGGTCGGCATGATCTCCAGCTGCGTGACCGAGGCCGCGCCCTGACGGATGGCCGTGCCGAGGCAGTCCGCGCCGGTGTCGCCGCCACCGATGATGACGACGTCCTTGCCCTCGGCCGTCACCTGTCCCTCGACCGACTCGCCGAGCGCCACCCGGTTGGCCTGCGGGAGATAGTCCATCGCCTGGTGGATCCCTCCGAGCTCACGGCCCACCGTGGGAAGGTCCCGGCGCACCGTCGCACCGGTGGCGAGCACCACGGCGTCGTAGCGGTCGCGAAGCTCGTCGCCGGTGATGTCGGCACCGACCGCCACCCCGTTGCGGAAGATGGTGCCCTCAGCCGTCATCTGCTCGATGCGGCGGTCGAGGACAGCCTTCTCCATCTTGAACTCGGGGATCCCGTAGCGGAGCAGACCACCAGGGCGGTCGTCACGCTCGTACACGGCGACCGTGTGGCCGGCCCGCGTCAGCTGCTGGGCGACGGCCAGGCCGGCCGGTCCGGAGCCGACCACCGCGACCGTCCGACCCGTCAGCCACTCCGGCGGCTCGGGCACGACACGACCGTCGTCCCAGGCGCGGTCGATGATCGAGACCTCGACGTTCTTGATCGTCACGGCGTCGCGGTTGATCCCGACGACGCAGGCGGTCTCGCACGGTGCCGGGCACAGGCGTCCGGTGAACTCCGGGAAGTTGTTCGTCGCGTGCAGCCGCGAGAGCGCCTCGTTCCAGTCGTCGCGCCAGACCAGGTCGTTCCACTCCGGGATCAGGTTGCCCAGCGGACAGCCGGAGTGGCAGAACGGGATGCCGCAGTCCATGCAGCGTCCCGCCTGCTGCGTGATGATCGGCAGGAGGGCACGCCCCGGGCTGCCCGGATAGACCTCTTTCCAGTCGTGGATCCGGTCTCCGACCGGACGGCGCGGCGCGACCTCGCGCGGCGTCTTCATGAAACCCTTCGGATCAGCCACGGATCGCTGCCTCCATCATCGCTGCGGTGGTCTCGTCCTCGCCGAGACCGGCCTCCTCGGCTGCGGCTCGCGCCTGCAGCACCCTGCGGTAGTCCATCGGCATCACCTCGGAGAATCGTGCCAGCGCGGTCTCCCAGTCGGCCAGCAGCGCCGCTGCCACCTCCGAGCCGGTCTCCTCGGCATGGCGCGTCACGAGTGCCTTGAGCTCGTCGGGCGCACCGACCTCGTGGACCTCGACCAGCTCACGGTTGACGAGGTCGGGGTCGAGGTCGAGGACGTACGCGACTCCCCCGCTCATGCCCGCCGCGACGTTGCGGCCGGTGCTGCCGAGGATCACCACGCGGCCACCGGTCATGTACTCGCAGGCGTGGTCGCCGACGCCCTCGACGACCGCGGTCGCTCCCGAGTTGCGGACGCAGAACCGCTCGCCGGCGCGTCCGCGGACGAAGATCTCGCCGCTGGTGGCGCCGTACCCGATGACGTTGCCGGCGATGATCTGCTCCTCGGCGGCGAACCGCGCCTCACGGGGAGGACGGATCACGAGGCGCCCGCCGGACAGGCCCTTGCCCACGTAGTCGTTGCCGTCACCCTCGAGCCGCAGCGTGATGCCGCGAGGGACGAAGGCGCCGAACGACTGACCGGCGGAGCCGGTGAACGTGATGTCGATCGTGTCGTCAGGCAGGCCCGCCCCGCGGTAGCGCTTGGTCACCTCGTGGCCGAGCATCGTGCCGACGGTGCGGTTGACGTTGCGGATCTCCAGCTGGGCCCGCACCGGCTCGCCCCGCTCCAGGGCGTCGGCCGAGAGGGCGATCAGCTCGTTGTCGAGCGCTCGCTCCAGGCCGTGGTCCTGGCCGACGGTGTGGTGCCGAGGCGTGCCCTCGGGCAGCTCGGGCACGTGCAGGATCGGCGTCAGGTCGAGCCCGCTGGCCTTCCAGTGAGCGATCGCCTCGCGGGTGTCGAGCATCTCGGCGTGTCCCACGGCCTCCTCGATGGAACGGAAGCCGAGCGCCGCGAGGTACTCCCGCACCTCCTGCGCGATGTACTCGAAGAAGTTCACGACGAACTCCGGCTTGCCCGAGTACATCTTCCGGAGCTCGCGGTTCTGGGTGGCCACGCCCACGGGGCAGGTGTCGAGGTGGCAGACCCGCATCATGATGCACCCGGACACCACCAGCGGCGCGGTCGCGAAGCCGAACTCCTCCGCACCGAGCAGCGCGGCGACGACGACGTCGCGTCCGGTCTTGAGCTGGCCGTCGGCCTGCACGACGATGCGGTCGCGCAGACCGTTGAGCAGCAGCGTCTGCTGGGTCTCCGCGAGGCCCAGCTCCCACGGACCACCGGCGTGCTTCAACGACGTCAGCGGGGAAGCACCGGTGCCGCCGTCGTTGCCCGAGATGAGGACGACGTCGGCGTGGGCCTTGGACACACCGGCGGCGACGGTGCCGACGCCGACCTCCGCGACCAGCTTGACGTGGACCCGCGCCGACGGGTTCGCGTTCTTGAGGTCGTGGATGAGCTGCTTGAGGTCCTCGATCGAGTAGATGTCGTGGTGCGGGGGCGGCGAGATGAGGCCGACACCGGGCATGGAGTGGCGCGTCCTCGCGACCCAGGGATAGACCTTGGGCCCCGGCAGCTGACCGCCCTCGCCCGGCTTGGCGCCCTGGGCCATCTTGATCTGGATGTCGTCGGCGTTGGTGAGGTACTCGGCGGTGACGCCGAACCGGCCCGAAGCGACCTGCTTGATGGCGCTGCGCCGCTCCGGGTCGTACAGGCGGTCGGGATCCTCGCCGCCCTCACCGGTGTTGGACTTGCCGCCCAGACGGTTCATCGCGATCGCGAGGGTCTCGTGCGCCTCCTGGCTGATGGAGCCGTACGACATCGCGCCGGTGGAGAACCGCGTGACGATCGCTGAGACCGGCTCGACCTCGTCGACCGGCACCGGCGGGCGGGCGCCCTCCTTGAGCTTGAGCAGACCGCGCAAGGTCATCAGACGCTCCGACTGGTCGTCGACGCGCTCGGTGTACTGCTTGAAGACGTCGTAGCGACCTGCCCGCGTGGAGTGCTGGAGCCGGAAGACGGTCTCGGGGTCGAAGAGATGCTCCGCACCTCCACGACGCCACTGGTACTCGCCGCCGACGTCGAGCTGGCGACGCGAGGCCGAGATGCCCGCCGTCGGGTACGCCTTCGCGTGCCGGGTGCGCACCTCCTCGGCGACGACGTCGAGGTCGATGCCGCCGAGTCGCGACGTCGTCCCGCTGAAGTAGCGGTCGACGAGCGCGGCGGACAGTCCGACCGCCTCGAAGATCTGCGCGCCCGTGTACGAGGCGACGGTCGAGACGCCCATCTTGGACATCACCTTGAGCACCCCCTTGCCGAGGGCATAGCGCAGGTTGGCGACCGCCTTCTCGGGCGTGACACCGTCGATGTAGACGGCGTTGCGGGCGAGATCCTCCGCAGTCTCGAGCGCGAGGTAGGGATTGACCGCCGACGCGCCGTAGCCGAGCAGCAGGGCGACGTGGTGGACCTCGCGCACGTCGCCGGCCTCGACGAGGAGCCCGACCCGGGTGCGAGTCTTCTCGCGCACCAGGTGGTGGTGCACGGCGCCGGTCATCAGCAGCGACGGGATCGGCGCGAGCTCGTGGTTGGCGTGCCGGTCCGACAGCACGATGATGCGCGCGCCGTCGGCGATGGCCGCCGAGACCTCGGTGCACAGCTCGTCGAGCCGTGCGCGCATCGCGTCGGCACCACCGGCGACGTCGTACAGGCCACGGACCACGTACGTCGAGAGCCCGGGCATGTTGCCGTGCCGGTTGACGTGGCGGATCTTGGCCAGCTCGTCGTTGGTGATCACCGGGAACGACATCTGGAGCTGCCGGCACGACGCCGGCGTCGCCTCGAGCAGGTTGCCCTCGGCACCGACCGTGCTCAGCAGCGACGTGACGAGCTCCTCACGGATGGCGTCGAGCGGCGGGTTGGTGACCTGGGCGAACAGCTGGTTGAAGTAGTCGAAGAGCAGCCGCGACCGGTCCGACAGCACCGCGATCGGCGTGTCGGTGCCCATCGACCCGATCGGCTCGGCACCCGTGCGTGCCATCGGCGCGAGGAGGATGCGCAGCTCCTCCTCGGTGTATCCGAAGACCTGCTGGCGTCGCGTCACCGAGGCATGGGTGTGGACGACGTGCTCGATGTCGGGGAGGTCCGAGAAGCGGACGAGGCCGGAGTAGAGCCACTCGTCGTACGGGTGGGCACCGGCGAGCTCGTGCTTGATCTCGTCGTTGGTCACCACACGCTTCTCCTCGAGATCGAGGAGGAACATCTGACCCGGCTCCAACCGGCCCTTGCTGACGATCGTCGCCGGGTCGAGGTCGAGGACGCCGGCCTCGGATGCGAGGACCACGAGTCCGTCCTCGGTCTGCCAGTAGCGTCCCGGTCGCAGCCCGTTGCGGTCGAGGACCGCGCCGATCTGCGTGCCGTCGGTGAAGACGACACAGGCCGGCCCGTCCCACGGCTCCATCATCGTCGAGTGGAACTCGTAGAACGCCCGCAGCCGCGGGTCCATCACCGGATTGTTCTCCCAGGCCTCCGGGATCATCATCATCATCGCGTGAGGGAGGCTGCGACCGCCGAGGTGCAGCAGCTCGAGCGCCTCGTCGAACGACGCCGAGTCGGAGTCCTCCGGGTCGACGATCGGGAAGAGTCGGCTCAGGTCGCCCGGGATCAAGGACGACTCGAGCAGAGCCTCGCGGGCCCGCATCCAGTTGCGGTTGCCGCGGGCGGTGTTGATCTCGCCGTTGTGCGCGATGAAGCGGAACGGGTGGGCCAGCGGCCAGCTCGGGAACGTGTTGGTCGAGAAGCGGCTGTGGACCACGGCGAGCGCCGAGGCCATCCGAGCGTCAGTGAGGTCGGGGAAGAAGTGGTCGAGCTGGTCGGTGGTCAGCATGCCCTTGTAGGTCAGGGTGCGGGCCGACAGCGACGCGAAGTAGACGTCGAGCTCGTGCTCGGCGCGCTTGCGCAGTGCGAAGGCGCGGCGGTCGAGATCGATCCCCGTACGCTCCCCGTCGGCGTCGGCGACGAACAGCTGGGCGAACGAGGGCATCGCGCCTCGCGCGGTCGCCCCCAGGATGCCGGGATTCACCGGGACCTCACGCCATCCGAGCACCGTGAGGCTCTCCTCCGCGGCGAGCCGCTCGACACCCTCGCGTGCCGCCTCCGAGAGCGCCGCGTCGACGGGCAGGAACGCCGTGCCGACGGCGTACGCCCCCGGGTCGGGGAGCGCGAAGTCGACCGCGTCACGCAGGAACGCGTGCGGAACCTGGATGAGGATGCCGGCGCCGTCGCCGGAGTCGACCTCGGCGCCCACGGCGCCGCGGTGGTCGAGGTTGCGCAGGGCCGTGAGGCCCTGTGCCACGATCTCATGGCTGGCCTGGCCGGTCAGGGTCGCGACGAAGGCGACGCCACAGGCGTCGTGCTCGTCCTCGCCGGAGTACAGGCCTTGAGCTGGGGGAATCCCGCGCATGCCGCTCTTCTCCCGTCGTCTTCGCGATGGTGCTGCGGACGGGGGACTCACGTCGAACGCGAGGGCCAGTCCGTCAGCGGGGAACAACCACACCGAAGGGACGACAGTGGCCCTCTATGGCCTGCTCAGGTTACACGATTGTTGCCGCTGGCGACCCGCTGGTACGAATCGGACTCAGACGGCCACTCCCCCGACGAGACTGCCGACGAGGAACGTGAGGCCGGCGGCAGCTCCACCGAGGATCAGCTGGCGCAGCCCGCCGAACCACCAGGGCCGGTCGGTGATCGCGGTGACGACGGCGCCGACGCCGAACAGCGCGAGCAGGGACACCGTGACCGTCGGAACGACCGAGACGATCCCGAAGAGCAGGGGTACGAGCGGGATGATGGCCCCGACGGCGAAGGACAGGAACGAGGAACCCGCGGCAAGCATCGGCGACGGGAGGTCGGTGAGGTCGACCCCGAACTCCTCTCGCGCATGCACCCGCACGGCGTTCTCGGGATCGGAGTGGATCTGCTGCGCCACCTCGCGCGCCACGTCCTCGTCGACGCCCTTGGCGACGAACATGGACGCGAGCTCCGCCTGCTCGGCACGGTCATGGCGGGCGATCTCTCGGCTCTCCCGCTCGACCTCCGCGCGTGCGAACTCTGCCTGGCTGGCGACGGAGGTGTACTCCCCCACCGCCATGGAGAAGGCGCCCGCGGCCAGTCCGGCGAAGCCCGCGAGGATCACGGGCTTCGGGTCGGTGGTCCCGCCTGCCATGCCCATGATCAGCGCGAAGTTGGAGACCAGTCCGTCCGAGGCGCCGAAGACCGCTGGTCGGAGCCAACCGCCTGTGACGTCGGGGTGCTCGCTCCCGATGGTCGCCGGATCGGGCAGCGGGTACGACGGCTGGTCCGGCGCGTCGTCGGGCGTGCGGCGGTCGCTCATGCCCTGAACCTACGACCGCGGCTCGTCGCCGTCATCCCGGACGCGGCTCGTCGCATCGTCGCCGGACGCCGTCGTCCGGTCCTCCGCGGGGTCCTCGGCAGCACCGCTGTCGTCACCGTCGGACGCGTCGTCCTGGTCGCGCCCGTCGATCTGGACGGTCGTCTCGCGGTCGCCACGACCGGTCCGGGTCAACCAGACGAACAACGCGACCGCGGCCACGAACAGCACGATCGACGTCCACTGGTTGAGCCGGAGCCCGAGGAACTCGTGGGCGGTGTCGATCCGAAGACCTTCGATCCAGAACCGGCCCGCGGTGTAGATCGCGACGTACAGCGCGACGACGCGGCCGCCGCCGAGCCGGAACCGTCGGTCGGCCCAGATGAGCACGAAGAAGCCGAGGAGGTTCCACAGGGACTCGTAGAGGAAGGTGGGGTGGAACGTCTCGTACTGCGCCACGTCCGCGGGACGGTGGGCAGCATCGATCTCCAGGCCCCACGGGAGGTCGGTCGGGCTGCCGAACAGCTCCTGGTTGAACCAGTTGCCGAGGCGACCGATGGCCTGGGCGAGCAGGACCGCAGGAGCGAGCGCGTCGGCGAAGGGAGCGAAGCGGATGCCTTGGCGACGGCAACCGATGTAGGCGCCGAGCGCGCCGAGCGCGATCGCACCCCAGACCCCGAGGCCACCCTCCCAGACGTAGAGCGCCCGGATCGGCTCTCGACCCTCGCCGAAGTAGAGCTCAGGGTTGGTCGCCACGTGGTAGAGCCGAGCGCCGACGAGGCCGAAGGGGATCGCCCAGACCGCGACGTCGGCGACGGCTCCGGGCTTGCCGCCGCGAGCCTGGAATCGGCGGTCTCCGACCACGATCGCAGCGACGACGCCGGCGATGATGCACAGCGCGTACGCCCGCAACGGGAACGGCCCGATGTGCCAGACCGACTCGGCCGGGCTCGGGATGGACGCGAGGATCACGCGGGAGCTCCCTCTTCTGGGCTGTGAACGTCGGCACGAGCCCGCTCGACGCCGGCGCGGAGGTCCTGGGCGAGGCTGCGGACGGCGGCCACACCCGCGGGGCGGTCGGAACCAGCCTGGAGCAGGCACGCCACCAGGGCGGAGCCGACGATCACCGCGTCGGCGAAGCGACCCACGTCCGCGGCCTGGTCACCGTTGCTGACCCCCAGACCGACGCCGATCGGGATGTCAGTGAGGCGTCGGACGCGTTCGACCAGCGCCGGCGCCGCCGTGCTCGTCGCGGTGCGCGCGCCCGTCACTCCCATGACCGAGGTCGCATAGAGGAACCCGCTCGACGCGGCACCGGTCATCGCGATGCGCTCGTCGGTCGAGGAGGGCGCGACGAGGAACACCCGGTCGAGGCCGTGCGCAGAGGCTGCGGCGACCCACTCACCGGCCTCGTCGGGGATGAGGTCCGGCGTGATCAGGCCCGCACCTCCCGCAGCCGCGAGCCGGGAGGCGAACGTGTCGACGCCGATGCGCTCGACCGGGTTCCAGTAGGTCATGACCAGGGTGGGCGCCCCCGTGGCGGCGACAGCCTCCACGGTGTCGAACACGTCGGCGATCCGGGTGCCGGCGCGCAACGCCGCGTCGGCCGCCTTCTGGATGGTCGGCCCGTCCATCACCGGGTCGGAGTAGGGCAGCCCGATCTCGACGATGTCGACACCGGCGTCGACCATCGCGACCATCGCCTCGATGGCCGTCTGCTTGTCCGGGAAGCCCGCCGGCAGGTAGCCGACGAGTGCGGGGCGACCCTCCGCGCGGGTCTTCGCGAGGACCTCGTCCAACCGGCTCATGCGTCATCCTCGGCGAGCAGGCCGAAGTGCTCACCGGCGGTGTGGACGTCCTTGTCACCGCGACCGGACAGGTTCACCAGAATCGTCGGCGTGCGCCCGAGCGTCTCGGCGAGCTGCGGTGCGATCCGCAGCGCGCCCGCGATCGCGTGCGCGGACTCGATCGCGGGGATGATCCCCTCGGTCTTGCAGAGCAGGTCGAAGGCGGCCATCGCCTCGTCGTCGGTCACCGGCTCGTACGTCGCCCGGCCCGTCTCGGCGAGGTAGGCGTGCTCGGGACCGACCCCCGGGTAGTCCAGGCCTGCCGAGATCGAGTGCGACTCCATCGTCTGCCCGTCCTCGTCCTGCAACAGGTAGGAACGTGTGCCGTGCAGGACGCCGACGTCACCGGCCGTGATCGTCGCGGCGTGGCGCCCGGTCTCGAACCCGTCGCCACCAGCCTCGAACCCGTACAGCCGGACGTCGGCGTCGCCGACGAAGGCGGCGAAGAGCCCGATCGCGTTGGACCCGCCGCCGACGCACGCGGCGGCGGCGTCGGGGAGCGAGCCGGTCAGCTCGAACATCTGAGCGCGGGCCTCGTCGCCGATCCCCCGCACGAGGTCGCGGACGATCTCCGGGAACGGGTGGGCGCCGGCAGCGGTGCCCAGGAGGTAGTGCGTGTCGTCGACGGTGCCGACCCAGTCGCGCAGCGCCTCGTTGATGGCGTCCTTCAGCGTGCGGCTGCCGGTGGTCACCGGCACGACGGTGGCACCGAGCATCTGCATGCGGGCGACGTTGAGCGCCTGGCGCTCGGTGTCGACCTCGCCCATGTAGACGACGCACTCGAGGTCGAGATACGCGCAGGCGGTGGCCGTCGCGACGCCGTGCTGGCCCGCACCGGTCTCGGCGATCACGCGACGCTTTCCCATCCGGCGGGTGAGCAGGGCCTGGCCGAGGACGTTGCGGATCTTGTGGGCCCCGGTGTGGTTGAGGTCCTCACGCTTGAGCAGGATGCGCGCACCGGCCCGCTCCGACAGCCGGGTCGCCTCGTAGAGCGGGCTCGGCACGTTGGCGTACTCGCGGAGCATCCGGTCGAGCTCGCCGGTGAAGGTCGGGTCGGCCTTGGCCTCACGCCATGCTCGCTCGAGCTCGTCGAGGGGCGCGATGAGCGCCTCGGGCATGAACCGTCCCCCGAACTGGCCGAAGTGGCCGTGCGCGTCGGGGAGCGTCGAAGGGCTGGTGCCGGCCGAGGCCGCGGAACTACTCATAGATCGATCCTTGCAGGTGGCGTCAACACGAGGTGCGACGGGAGACGGAGGCCGGAGCGAGTCCGGTCACCATCGGTGCTGCAGCGCCGGGTGGGATCCGGCCGCCACCAGGTCGGCCACCGTCGAGCGCGGGTTGCCGCCGGTGACCAGGGTCTCGCCGACCAGGACGACCTGGGCCCCCGCGCGGGCGTACTCGATGACGTCCTTGGTGTCACGGACACCGGACTCGGCGATCTTGACGACGGAGTCGGGGATCCGTGGCGCGAGGCGTGAGAACGTCGTGCGGTCGACCTCGAGCGTCTTGAGGTTGCGGGCGTTGACACCCACGAGGGTCGCGCCCGCGTCGATCGCCCGCTCGACCTCGTCCTCGTCGTGGACCTCCACCAGCGGGGTGAGGCCGATGGACCTGGCCCGCTCGATCAGCGACTCGAGCGCCGACTGGTCGAGGGCGGCGACGATCAGGAGCGCCATGTCGGCCCCGGCTGCCCGCGCCTCCCACAGCTGGTAGGAGGTGGTGATGAAGTCCTTGCGGAGCACCGGGCAGTCGACCTGGGCCCGCACCGCGCGGAGATCGTCGAGGCTCCCCGAGAAGCGACGCTGCTCGGTCAGGACCGAGATCGCTGCGGCACCTCCCGCGGCGTAGTCCACCGCGAGGGCCGCCGGGTCCTTGATGTCGGCCAACGATCCCTTGGACGGGCTGGCACGCTTGACCTCGGCGATCACGGAGACACCGTCGGCGCGGAAGGCCGGCATCGGATCGAGGGCCGGGTCCTGGCGTCCGGCGCGCTCCTTCAGGTCGGCGAGGGGGATGGTAGCCATCCGCTCCTCGAGGTCCTCGAGAACTCCCGCAAGGATGTCGTCAAGAACAGACATCGCGGCCCTGCCTTCCCACCCGTGGACGCCGGCGCACGCTCCCCGACGTGACCGACCTGCCTCACAGCGTATCCAGCCCGGCTTCCATCAGGACACCGCCCCCTCGCCGCGACGCGCGACGGCTCGCCCTCCGGACACCAGGCGCACCGGGAGCCACGGTGCGCACCCGCCGAGGCGTACGGCAGAATGCGGGACTCCCAGCGCCTGATGAAGGAGCACCATGAGCTATCCCCCGCCCGGTGGGCCGACACCACCCGACAACGACCCGCCCCGATACGACCCGTCTCAGGGCGGCTACGGCGATCAGCCCCCCGGCGGGTATGGCAACCAGCCCCCCGGCGGCTACGGCGACCAGCCCCCCGGCGGCTACGGCTACACGCCTCAGGGCGATGGGCCGTACGGCGAGCCGCCCAAGAACTCGCCCAAGGCGATCTGGGCGCTGGTCACGGGCATCCTGGGCCTCTGCTGCGGCCCGCTCGGCATCGTCGGCATCATCCTCGGCCGTAGCGCCAAGGCGGAGATCGACGCCTCGAACGGCCGTCTCACCGGAGGCGGCCTTGCCCAGGCAGGCCTCATCATCGGCATCATCGCCGTCGTCCTCGGGGGCCCCCCGGTGCGCGGGGGGTTGGTCTCCGGGGCGGGAAACTCCCGGGTCGCCGCCAGGCGCCCCCCCCCCCACCTGCGGTGTGGGGCGCTTCGTCGCTCCGGGCACTAGGGAGCCAGCGACGAGCCCCACGGGGTGTTGCGGACCACGGTGAAGACGAAGCCGACCACGATCAGCACCACGCCGACACGCGACGTGATCGCGATCATCGGCGCTCGGGCGTCGCGGAGCCGACGAGGGATCCACAGGGCGAACGCGACGGCGAGGGTCGCGACGAGCACGACCGCCAGGACGTTGCTCGAGAGAGCGGCACCCACATCCAGGTCGGTGAGGGCGTGAACGGCACGCAGCCCACCGCAACCGGGGCAGGCCCAGCCCGTCACGGCCTGGAACGGGCAGAAGCCGTAGCTCCCGGACGTGTTCGGGTCACGGAAGTGCAGCAGTGCCGCGGCGGCGATCCCGCCCGCCCCGACCAGGGCCGGCGTGCGCAGGGCACGCCACCTGGAGACGCGGGGCGGGACCTCCACCGGCATGGTCACGCCTTCACGACCACCGACGACACGATCATGTCGTGCCAGGTCTGCTTCTTCTTGTCCCACAGGGGCCAGAGGAGGTCGAGGAAGCACAGGCTGGACAGCACGCTGTAGAGCAGCCAGCGCAGCACGCCTGTGCCGGCGCCCTGTGGCTGACCGGTCTTCAGGTCGACGACCTTGATGCCGAGAATCTGCTTGCCGATGCTCTGGCCGCCCTTGCCCTGGCGGGTGCCCTGGTTCCAGATCTGGAACGCGAGACCGACGAGGAAACCGAGGATCAGGATGATCACGCCGGCGGTCATGAGGCCGCTGTTGCTGACCTCGCTGGTCGTCGTGCCGAAGGAGTCGGTCTCGGTCTCCGTCGCCGCACCCATCATGACGGCGCCGATGACCACCGGGATGATCATGATGAGCCACGCGATGATCCCGTCGATGAGGAGCGCACCGACCCGTGACCACCAGCCCGCGTACGGCGCCGGAGGCTGGTAGTCCTGGACCTGCCCATAGCCGCTCCCCCCGTACTGGCCGTACTGCGGCGGCTGCTGACCGTAGCCCTGCGGCGGCGGACCGTAGCCCTGCGGCGGCTGGCCGTAGCCCGGGGGCGGCTGCTGGCCATAGCCGGGCGGGGGCTGCTGGCCGTACGGCGGTGGCTGCTGGCCGTACGGCGCGGGCTGCTGCGGCGGGTACGGCGGTTGGTCGGACACGGGATCTCCCTCGGGGTCACCACCGCTCGAGCGGTGGGATGTGCGTACGGCCGAAGTCTGGCGGAATCAGTGCTCCTTCGCGCCGAGACCCGCCGCAGACATCACCTTGCCGACGAGGGCCGAGCCGAGGACGAGCGCGACGCCGATCCAGAACAGCACCCAGGCGGGGCCCATCAGCAGCGCCACACCGCCGACGGTGAAACCGATCAGGCAGATGACGACCGCAGTCCAAGCGGCCGGGGAGGAACCATGCATCGTGCAAACCTCTCTACGACGGGTCGTGCTCGCAGGCGAGCGTCAGGGGGATGCCGCTCAGCCTAGACGGTCGGGTCCTCGCCCCGGTCGAGTGCCTTCCACGGGTCCTCGTCGGTCTGGGCCCGCTGCTGCCCCACGGAGTCGTAGCGGCGCCCCATCGACGGCCAGCCCCGGCCCCAGCGCACGACCGCGAGCCCGGCCAGCGCGGGGAGGACGAGCGCGACGAGGCACGCCCATCGCCAGGCCGTGCCGGTCGCCCGGTCGGCGAGCCGATCCTGCAGCGCGGCGTCACCTGCCATCGCGGGCGAGTCGGCGAGCGACGTGACCAGCGCGTCGTGGACGGCATCACCGCCGGTCGCCACGACCACGATCGCGCCGACGGACGCGAGCGCCACCAGGAGACCCACGCCGGTCCGGACCCGACCGGCGCTCGCGAGCACGGCGACGCTGCCGGCGAGCGCGACGAGGGCGAGCCCGCCGACGACCGGGAGTGCGTCGTTCCCGCTCACCGAGACCGCGTCGCGGGCGAGACCCTGGGTCTCCACCGTGACCTTCGACCAAGGCTGCGACGCGGCGAAGAAGGCCGCCGCCGCTCCCACCACGCCGAGCAGGACGGTCAGGCCGTAACCGCGGCGGTTCACCGCTCCGACCCCAGCAGCACGTCGTCGTCGAAGCAGGTCCGTGCCCCGGTGTGGCAGGCGGGACCGGTCTGCGCCACCGTGACGAGAAGGGTGTCGCCGTCACAGTCCAGCCGGACCTCGCGCACCTCCTGGACGTGGCCCGAGGTGGCGCCCTTGACCCAGTACTCCCGCCGACTGCGGCTCCAGAACGTCGAACGCCCCGAGGTCAGCGTGCGACGCAGCGCCTCGTCGTCCATCCACCCGACCATGAGGACCTCGCGCGTGACCGCCTCTTGGACGACGGCGGGGACGAGACCGTCGGCGTCCCGCTTGAGGCGAGCGGCGATCGCAGGGTCGAGGCGTGCGGAGTCAGTCACGCCAGCCATTGTCCCAGGCAGCACCAGCGGCGTCGTCGAGGCCGTCGGGCGAGGGCGACGCCTCGATGCCCAGGTGGGCCTGGGCCACCCAGGAGGCGTGCAGGCGGGCGTACGTCCCGTGACCGGCGGCGAGCCGGGCGTGCGGTCCGTCCTCCACGAGGCGTCCCGCATCGAAGACGAGCACCCGGTCGGCCGCCTCGGCGGTCGAGAGACGGTGAGCGATCACCACCGACGTCCGGCCGGCCAGCAGGTGCTCCAGCGCCCGTGACGCCCGCATCTCGGTCTGCGGGTCGACCGCGCTCGTCGCCTCGTCGAGAACCAGCAGATCAGGATCGGCGAGGTAGGCGCGGACGAGCGAGACGAGCTGCCGCTCACCCGCCGACATCGACTCGCCACGCTGCCCGACCTGGGTGTCGAGCCCGTCAGGAAGGGACATGAACCAGTCGTCGATCTGCAACGCGGCGAAGGCCTCGCGCATGCGCTCGGGAGACGCGTCGAGATCCCCGTAGCGGAGGTTCTCGGCGAGCGACGCGTCGAAGAGAAAGCCCTCCTGCGGCACCATCACCACCCGCTTGCGCAGGGTCGCGAAACCGATGTCTCGCAGGTCGACGCCGTCGAGCGTCACCCGGCCGTCCGACGGGTCGGTCAGGCGCGTGAGGAGCTTCGCGAACGTGCTCTTGCCGGAGCCGGTCTCGCCGACGACGGCCACCCTCTGCTCGGCGGGGATGGTGACGTCGAGGTCGTGGAGCACGTCCGGACCACCCGGGTAGGCGAAGCGCACGCCTTCGAACCCGACCTCGAGGGCACCGCCGGGCAGGACCGACCGCCCCTCGCCCGGGTCACGGATGTCAGCGGGCGTGTCGAGGATCTCGATCACCCGGCGCCAGGACGAGATCGCGTTCTGGGCCTCGGTCAGCACCTGGGTCGCGGTCTGGACGGGACCGACGAACAGCGACACGAGGAACGCGAAGGCGATCACGCCGCCCAGGGTCAGGTCTCCAGCCACGCCGAGCAGCACGCCGACGACGATGACGGCCGCGTTGGCGAGGCCTCCCGCGATCCCCGCCGAGGCGAAGGTGCCGGCGACCAGCCGCTGTGCCCGCACGTTGGCCCGCAGGTTGGTGTCGATGGCCTCGTCGATGCGGCGCTGGGTGCGGCGCTCCACGGCGTACGCGCGGACGACGGATGCGCCGACCACCGGCTCGGCGATCACGCCCAGCATCGTGCCGACCGTGGCACGCGCATGGTCGTACGCCCGCGACATCCGACCCTGGAGCAGCACCAACGTGAGGACCAGCGGGACGAAGCAGGCCCAGACGACGAGCGTGAGCTCCCAGCTGTAGAACGCCATGATCACGGTCGCGACGGCGACCTGGCCGACGCTGGTGACGATCATGATCCCGTTGAACTGGAGGAACAGCGACACCTGGTCGATGTCGGACGTGACACGCGAGACCAGCGCGCCCCGGCGCTCGTGGTTCTGGGTGAGGATCGACAGGTCGTGCACGTGGCGGAACGCCTTGATCCGCAGCTCTGAGAGCCCTCGCTCGCTGGCGGAGAAGAGCCGGACCTTCATCGCCCACGCGCACACGGCGGTGAGAAGGACGACGAGGGCGGCCACGGCGCTCCATCGCAGCACCACACCCTCGTCGGGCCCGCCCTCGGTGGCAAGGCCGCGGTCGATCGCGACCTGGACGACGATCGGGACCACGGCGCCGCCGACCGTGCTCAGCGCGGCGAGGAGCAGGGTGAGGGGAAGCCCTTTGGAGAGGGCGGGCGACAGCGCGAACCCTCGGCGGATGACGTCGAGCCCGCGGACCCGGGGCGCTCCGCCACCGCCGACACCGGTCATGGGCGGTGCGGTCGGCGTGGCCGTCGTCTGCGTGCTCACGGCGCCTCCCGGGTCTGGTCGTAGGCCTGGACGATGTCGGCGTACTCCGGCGAGCGCGCGACCAGCTCGGCGTGGGTGCCGCGGTCGACGACCTTCCCTCCACGCAGGAAGAGCACCTCGTCGGCGAGGGAGATGGTGGCCTTGCGGTAGGCGACGATGAACACCGTCGGTCCGGCGCCGGAGGCGGTGGAGCGGGCGAGCGCGGACAGGATCCGCTGCTCGACGTCGGGGTCGAGGGCACTGGTGGCATCGTCGAGGACGAGCAGCCTGGGGTCGCGGACGAGGGCGCGGGCGAGCGCGAGCCGCTGGCGCTGACCACCGGAAAGCGTGGTGCCGCGCTCCCCCAGCTGCGTGTCGAGGCCGTCCGGGAGGGCGTCGACGAACCCGCTCGCCTGGGTCAGCTCCAGCACCTCACGCAGGCGTGCGTCATCGACGTCCGCGCCGAGGGTGATGTTGTCGCGAACGGTGTCGTCGAAGACGAACGTGTGCTGCGGCACCAGCGCGACCGCCTCGGCGAGCGCGTCGTGGGTCAGTGACGCGATGTCGGTGCCGTCCAGGCGGATCGTGCCCTCCTCCGGGTCGACCAGACGGTCGAGGAGGGACGCGAGGGTGCTCTTGCCCGATCCGGTCAGCCCGACGACCGCGGTGACCGTGCCGGGCTCGAGCGTGAAGCTGAGGTCCTGGAGCACCGGGCGGCCCGGGTCGTACCCGTAGGCCACCGCGTCGACGTCGACGCGGAGCGCACCGTCGCCGGGCAGCCCTTCACGGCCGTACGGCATGTCGCCCGTCGCGCGGAGGACAGCCTGGATACGGTCCCATCCGACGACGGTGCGTGGGAGCTCGCCGAGCACCCACCCGAAGGCGCGGACCGGGAAGCCCACGACCGTGAAGAGGTAGGCGACCTGCACCACGGCGCCCGCCTCGATGTCACCGGCGATCACCCGCTCGACGCCGATCACCACGACGAGCAGGACCGCGAGGTTGGGGAGCATCTCGATCAGGGGGTCGAAGACCGAGCGGATCCGGCCCGAGGCCACGTTGGCGTCGCGGAGCTCTCTCGTGACGGCGGCGAAGCGCGCGGTCTCCTCGTCCTCGCGGCCGAGCGTCTTGACGACCAGGGCTCCGTCGAACGACTCGTGCGCGACGGCGCTGACCCGGCCGCGCAGCTCCTGGGCGCGGGTCACCCGCGGTGACAGCAGGCGCTGGTAGCCGACGTTGATGGTGAACAGCAGGGGGAAGACCACGAGACCGACGACGGTGAGCACGATGTCGGCGGTGAGCATCGCCGCCACCGCGGTGACGAGCATCGCCGCGACGCCGACCGCCATCGGCAGCGGCATCATCACCGCCCAGGTGGCCTCGACGTCGGCGTTGGCGTTGGACAGCAGCTGGCCGGTCGGGTGGCGGGCGTGCCACGACATCGGCAGCGCGAGATAGCGGCGGGTGACCTTGCGGCGGTACGAGGCCATGAGCCGGTAGTAGACGATGCCGCCGACCAGACGGCGCACGATCACGCCCCAGGCCCGGAGCAGGGCGACCGAGATGAAGAGCAGGCTCGCGACGACGGCAGCGCCGGTGGCGAGCTCGCCGTCACGGAACGACGGGACCACCACGTGGTCGGTCGCCCACCCGAGCACCCAGGCGTCGGCCACCGTCATCGCGCCGTAGACGAGAGATCCGACGACCGCGAGCGCGAAGCGACGGCGCTCCTCGGCCACGCCTCGCCCGATGATGCCGAAGCCGCGCCGGGTGACGCTGCGGGTCGGCCGGCTCGCCGTACGGGGGGAGACCTGCGCGGAGCTCACCGGACGACGTGCCCGGCGTTGCGAAGCGCACTCTTGACGTCGCCGACCGTCAGGGTGCCGAAGTGGAAAACGCTGGCGGCGAGAAGAGCGTCCGCCCCGGCGTCGACCGCCTCGCAGAAGTGCTCCGGCGTGCCGGCGCCCCCGCTCGCGATCAGCGGCACCCCGGTGACGGTGCGGGCGGCCCGGATCATCTCCAGGTCGAACCCGTCGCGGGTGCCGTCGGCGTCCATCGAGTTGAGGAGCACCTCGCCGATGCCGAGCTCGGTCGCGGCGCGCACCCAGGCGATGGCGTCGCGTCCGGCGGACTGCCGCCCGCCGTGGGTGGTGACCTCGAAGCCGGACGGCTGGTCGGCGGCACGGCGCGCATCGACGCTCAGCACGAGCACCTGGTTGCCGAAACGATGGGCGATCTCGGCGATCAGCTCCGGTCGCTGGAGAGCCGCCGTGTTGACCCCGACCTTGTCGGCGCCGGCTCGCAGGAGCCGGTCGACGTCGTCGACGGTGCGTACGCCGCCGCCGACCGTCAGCGGGATGAAAACCTGCTCGGCCGTCTGCGACACGACGTCGAACGTCGTCGCGCGGGCGTCGGAGGACGCGGTGATGTCGAGGAAGGTGAGCTCGTCGGCGCCCTCGGCGTCGTAGACGCGGGCCATCTCCACCGGGTCGCCGGCATCACGGAGGTCGACGAAGTTGACCCCCTTGACGACGCGGCCGGCGTCGACGTCGAGGCAGGGAATGACACGGATCGCCAGCGTCACCGAGCGCTGCCCGGGTCTGCTTCGGAGACGGCCTGGAGCGCCTCGGGGAGGGTGAACTTGCCGGCGTACAGCGCCGTCCCGACGATCGCGCCCTCGACGCCGATGCCGGCCAGTCCGGCGAGGGCGCGCAGGTCGTCGAGCGTGGTGATGCCGCCCGAGGCGACCACCGGACGGTCGGTGACCGCGCAGACGTCGCGCAGAAGCTGGAGGTTGGGACCCTGGAGCATCCCGTCCTTGTTGACGTCCGTCACGACGTAGCGGGCGCAGCCCTCCGCGTCGAGCCTCGCGAGCACCTCGTAGAGGTCGCCGCCCTCACGGGTCCATCCGCGGGCTGCGAGCGTGCGGCCGCGGACGTCGAGACCCACGGCCACCCGGTCGCCGTACGTCGCGATCGCCTTGGCGCACCAGTCGGGGTCCTCGAGCGCGGCGGTGCCGATGTTGACCCGGCGGCAGCCGGTGGCCATCGCGCGCTCGAGGGAGGCGTCGTCGCGGATACCGCCCGACATCTCGACCTTCATATCCACGGAGTCGACGATCCGCGCGAGGAGATCGGCGTTGGAGCCGCGGCCGAAGGCGGCATCGAGGTCGACGAGGTGCAGCCACTGCGAGCCGCCCTCCTGCCAGCGCAGAGCCGCCTCGAGGGCGTCGCCGAACGCCTTCTCGGAGCCGGCCACCCCCTGGACGAGCTGGACGGCCCGCCCCTCGATGACGTCGACGGCGGGGAGGAGCTCGAGCGTGGTCACGTCCTTGATCGTACTGACCCGGTCGGACAGGGACGCCCGAGGCCAGCACTCGGGACCACCGGTGTCAGGCGACGGCCACCCGGTTCTGGACGACGGCCGAGAAGAAGTATCCGCCGTCGTTGAACGGCACCTGGTCCGGCTGGGTGCGCCCGGTGACGTCGGTCGCGCGGGCCAGCAGCACGTGTTCCCCCGAGGACCGGGGCCGCCACGGGTGCGACCACTGCGTCCAGCCACTGCCGCGGGCGCGGTCGGTACGCGCGCGCTGCCACGTCTCGCCACCGTCGGTGCTCACCTCGACGCGGCGGATCGCTCCCGCACCCGACCACGACCGCCCGGTCAGCACCGTGCGGCGACCGCTCGCCAGCCCGGTCGGCGGCTCGAACACCGACTTCACCGGGAGGACGGTCAGGGGCGGCGAGTCCGCGGGGTAGTCCGGCCCGGTCATCCGGTACCACTTCGTGTTCCAGGGCGAGGTCAGGGTCGTACGCGACACCTCGAGCTCGCCGAGCCACTTGATGCTGGCGATGCCGACCCAGCCCGGCAGGAGCAGGCGTACGGGGAAGCCGTGGTCGGGCAGCAGCGGCCGCCCGTCCATCGCGTAGACGAGCAGGGCGTCCTCGAGGGCCTTGGCGACGGGGAACGGGCGGCGCACACGCCCGTAGTCGACTCCCCCGCTGACGAACGGCTCGTCGAGCCCGGTGGCCTGGATGTCGACCGCGTCGCGACGGATCCCCAGCCGCCGCAGGACGAGTGACAGCGGCACCCCGGTCCAGCGCACGGTCCCCACCGCTCCGAGGCCCCACGCCGTCCCGCTCACCGGCGTCCCCTGCTGGGTCGCGAACAGGGTCCGACCGTTTCCGGTGCACTCCAGGACGGTGGTGACGGTCCGCGCCGGGAGACGACGGAGGTCGCGGTAGGTCAGCACGTGCGCTCGCTCCGGCGTGCGGGGATCCGCGAGCCCGTCACCGTGGATCCTCAGCTCCCAGGTGCGGGCGTCGATGATCGGTGTGCGCGTGTGGTTGCGGACGAAGAGCCGCTCGGGTGCCGTGAGGTAACGGCGCGGGTCCACCGAGTCCCACCGCATCTCCGCGTTGGTCCCGAGCGGCACGAACCACTCCGGGGGCAGCGGCTTGAGGATCGGTCCTTCGGTCAGAGGGAGGAGAGACCCTGGGGCGGGTGCCGCTGCGGCCGCCGATCCTCCGACCGCGCGCGCAGCGACGAGGGCGGCGGCCGCGCCGGCACCGAGCCGGAGGACGTCGCGACGGGCGTAGGACGACGAGGCAGGCGGCATGCCCGTGACGCTAGAGGGCGTCGATCCTCGCGGGCAGGGTTTCGCGCGCTCCGATCACAACGCTCGCGCAGGTCGTCTCGCGCACGCGCTCAGGAGAGCGACCGTACCCAGTTGCGCAGCAGCGCCGCGCCCGCGTCGCCGGACTTCTCCGGGTGGAACTGGGTGGCCGAGAGCGGCCCGTTCTCCGCGGCGGCCACGAACCGGTCTCCCCCGTACGACGCCCAGGTGACCCGCGCCGGCATCGCCGCATGGGTGTCGGTCAGCTCCCAGCGGCGTACGCCGTAGGAGTGGACGAAGTAGAACCGCTCGTCGGCGATCCCGTCGAACAGGACCGAGTCGGCGGGTGCCTCGACGGTGTT
>NZ_JARBCJ010000036.1:0-20653 GCF_028803055.1 Mumia sp. | reverse complement strand
GCCACCGGCATCCCCGGTCTCCTCGTCGCCGCCGGGCACCATCGTGGCGGCGTGCTCCTCGCGCCCTGGACCGCCGACGTGATCACCGCGCTCGTCGAGGAGTCCTCGCCACCTGAGGGGTCGGGTCACACCGACCCGCTTCGCCTGTCGCCGACACTCCAGGAGGCCCGATGACCATCCGTCTCAACGGCCAGGCCCACGCGCTCGCCGAGCCGCTCACGGTGCTCGCGCTGCTCCGCACGCTCGCGCTGCCACGTACCGACGTGGCAGTCGCCGTCGACGGCATCGTCGTGCCGCGCTCCCGATGGGAGGACCACCTCGTCCGCGACGGCGCCGAGGTCGACGTCGTCACCGCCGTCCAAGGAGGGTGAGAGTCGTGCTGACGACCACCGACCCGTCCCCGCTCACCGTGGCCGGAGTGCCGTTCACGAGCCGGCTGTTCCTCGGTACCGGAGGGGTTCCGAGCCCCGCGGTCCTCCGTCGGTGCCTGGAGATGAGCGGCACGGAGCTCGTCACCGTCTCGATGCGCCGGGTCGACCCGGGAGCGCCGAGCTCGATCCTCGACGTCGTCCGCGAGCACGGCGCACGGCTGCTCCCCAACACCGCGGGCTGTCGCACCGCGCGTGAGGCGGTCCTCACCGCGAACCTCGCGCGCGAGGCCCTCGGCACCGCCTGGGTGAAGCTGGAGGTCGTCGCCGACGACGTGACGCTGCTGCCCGACGTGGTCGAGCTCCTCGACGCCGCCGAGACCCTGGTGCGCGAGAGCTTCACGGTGCTCGCCTACACGAACACCGACCTCGTCACCGCCCGCCGCCTCGCCGACGTCGGCTGCGCGGCCGTGATGCCGCTCGGCTCGCCGATCGGCTCCGGCCTCGGTGTCACCGACCCTCGCGCGATCGCCGCGATCGCGGAGGCGGTCGCGGTCCCGGTGGTGCTCGACGCCGGCATCGGCACCGCCTCCGACGCCGCACTCGCGATGGAGCTCGGATGCGACGCCGTGCTCTGCGCGACCGCGATCACCCGTGCGGGCGACCCGCCCGCGATGGCGTCGGCCATAGCCGGCGCGGTGCGCGCCGGTCGCACGGCGTACGGGGCGGGCCGGATCCCCCGACGCGAGACGAGCCTGGCCTCCAGCCCGACAACCGGTCTCGTCGGCACCTGACGCCGGCGGGCCCCCGCCGGTCCGGCGTCAGCCGCCGGCGACCGCCGGGATGATCGAGACCTGCTGCCCGGCGGGCACCGAGGTCTCGAGCCCGTCGGCGAAGCGCACGTCCTCGGTGCCGACGTACACGTTCACGAACCGGCGGATCGCGCCGGTCTCGTCGACGACGCGCGCCTTGATCCCGGGGAACGACGCCTCCAGGGCCTCGATGACACCGGCGACGGTCTCGCCGTCGACGGTCACCTCCGAGTCGCCCTTCGTGTAGGTGCGCAGGATCGTGGGGATGCGGACGGAGACGCTCATGGTGTCCTCTCGGTCAGACGAGGTTCGCGGCGGTGAAGGCCGTATAGGTCGGGTCGATGGTCGCGGCGGGGCCGACCCGGTCCGCGATGGCGTCGAGCGTCTTGAGCCCGTCGCCGGTGTTGAAGACGACCGTCTCCGCCTCGGGGTCGAGCCGGCCGTCGGCGAGCAGCTTCTTGAGCGTCGCGATCGTCACGCCTCCCGCGGTCTCGGCGAAGATGCCCTCCGTACGGGCGAGGAGCTGGATGCCGTCACGCACCTCGTCGTCGGAGACGTCCTCGACGGCACCACCGGTCCGCCGGCAGGTGTCGAGCACGTACGGCCCGTCGGCGGGGTTGCCGATCGCGAGGGACTTGGCGATCGTGTCGGGCTTGACCGGACGGACGACGTCGTTGCCCTCCCGGAACGCCTGCGCGACGGGCGAGCAGCCGGTCGCCTGCGCGCCGAAGATCTTGTACGGCGTCGGGTCGACCAGGCCGAGCCGGCCGAGCTCGGTGAATCCCTTGTCGACCTTCGTCAGCTGCGACCCGGAGGCGACCGGGATCACCACCTGCTCCGGCAGCCGCCAGCCGAGCTGCTCCGCGGTCTCGTACGCGAGCGTCTTGGAGCCCTCCGCGTAGTAGGGACGGACGTTGACGTTGACGAACGCCCAGCCCTCCTCCTCGCCGGCGATCTCGCTGGCGAGCTTGTTGACGTCGTCGTAGTTGCCGCGCACGGCGACCAGCGTGCCGCCGTACACGGCGGTCGTGAGGATCTTGGGGCGCTCGAGGTTCTCCGGGATGAAGACGACGCTCTTGATGCCGGCACGGGCCGCGGCCGCGGCGACGGCGTTGGCGAGGTTGCCCGTCGACGGGCACGCGAGGACCGTCATGCCGAGCTCGCGGGCGGCCGAGAGGGCGACGGCGACGACGCGGTCCTTGAAGGAGTGGGTCGGGTTGCCGGAGTCGTCCTTGACCCAGAGCGTCTTGATGCCGAGCTCACGGGCGAGGTTGTCCGCCTTCACGAGCCGCGTGAAGCCGGGGTCGGTGTTGGGGAAGGACGCGATGTCGGCGGGGACTGGCAGCAGCGACTGGTAGCGCCAGATGCTCTTCGGGCCGCTCTCGATCTGCTCGCGCGTGATCGCCGGGAAGTCGTACGCGACCTCGAGCGGTCCGAAGCACTCGAGACAGGCGTAGTGGGGTCCGAGCTCCTGCCCGGCACCGCAGGCGCGGCACACCAGGCCGGTCGCGTTGCCGAAGGCGCCGTCACGGGCGTTCGTACGATCAGGGGTTTGCAGCGTGCTCGCGCTCACGAGGCCTCCTCGTCATCTTCCCTGCGCGCGACTGTCGCCACAGGACGGACTTGGCACCATGCCTGACGGCGGCCTCGCGGGGTCGCGAGCTCACGTCAGGTGGTTGCCGGGGCTTCGTCGGGCCGTGTCCCTCCGCCCCTCGTGATGAGCTGAGCCAAGCGTACGTGCGCGTCTCACATACTGTCCACTCGTTCCAATATGCGGACAGTGGTCTCCCGGCAGGTCAGCAGCCGAGAGCGTCCGCGAGCCGCTCGAGCCAGGCCGAGAGCTCCTCGGGCCCGTGGACGACGAGGTCGGCCCGGGGCGTCAGGGCCTGCTGCTCGTCGGAGGCGACGGCCACCAGCATGACCTCGGCCTCGCCGTGGTCGCGCATGGCCGTGAGCGCCGCGTAGGCCGGGATATCACCGAGGTCGTCGCCGGCGTAGACGATCGTCCGGAGTCCGGTCTCGGCGACCAGCGTCCGCAGGGCGGCCCCCTTGTCGACGGACGGGTCGCGCACCTCCACGACGTACCGTCCGGGTTCTGCGGCGAGGCCGTGCTCTCGCGCCAGCTCCGCGACCGGACCCTCCAGGCGCTCGAGGGCCGCACCGGGATCGTCGAGGAGACGGGTGTGCACCACCACCGCGCGCCCCTTGTCCTCGATCCTGACGCCGGCAAGACCGAGCGAGTCGAGCAGCGCCGGCAGAGCCGCACGGACCTCGGCGACCGCGGCGGGCGGTGGCGGCACCGACTCCGCACCGGTGTCGGCGTCCCACCTCTCGGCCCCGTACTGGCCGAGGATCGTGAGGTGGCTCAGGCCGTCGTGGTCGTCGAAGCCACCCAGTCTGAGCGCGGTGCGCACGGGACGTCCGGTGACGACGGCCACCTTGCCGACGCACGGTCCGATGCGCTGGAGCGCGTGGACCGAGCGCTTGCTGGCGTGCGCGTGCTCAGGGTCGTCGACGATCGGGGCCAGCGTGCCGTCGAAGTCGAATGCGAGCATCGCCTGCTCGGGGGCGGCCAGCAGCGCCGCCAGGGCGGCCGCTCCGGCTTCGGTGCGGGGCTGTGGCTCGAGCACCACGGGAAGGGACATGACCACCATCATCCCAGGCCGGCCTCAGGCGTCGGGAGGGGTTCCGCCTCACGACGAGCAGGTGACCTCGCGTCGCCCCGCCGGGCGGCCGTGAGTGAGACCAGGGAGTACGCGTGCGGCTACGGTGCGCCTGTCAGGATCAGGGTGAGCCGGTCGAACTTCATCGGCTCGACCGCCGGCCGGACCCGGTCGATCCTCAGGTCGGCGGCGAGGCGCTCGGCCTGCTCCTTGAGCTTCGCGGGGTAGTACACGGTGCTCTCGGGGATCCGTCCGTACCAGTTGTCGACCCCGACGACCTTCCAGCCGGCGTCCTCGACCCGCGCCGCGGTGGAGTCGGCGAGTCCGGTGGCGCCGGAGTTGTTGAAGACCTCGACGAACGCCCGAGGGACCTCCGCGGTCGCCGGCGCGGCCGAGGTCGGCGCTGCCGTGGCCACAGGCTCGACCGTCGGCTCGGGCGTGGCCTCGGCGGTGGCGGTCGGAGACGGCGTGGTGGCGGTCGGAGTGTCGTCCCCGCCGTTGCCGACGAGAAGGCCGATCGCCGCGACGGCCACCACGAGCAGCGCGCCCAGCAGCGCCACCGACGGGATCGACCGCGGTGCGACACGCGTGCGCTGGGCGACCCGCGGACGGGGCTCCGTCGAGGGTTCGTCCACGCGAGGCTCGGTCACGAGTCCTCCTCAGGCATCGGCGTCGAGGCGCCGGGCGGAGCGGGAGCGACGCCGACTCGCCCTCATCCGCCGGAGCCGCTTGACCAGGAGGGGATCGTGGGCGAGCGCGTCCTCGCGGTCGATCAGCGCGTTGAGCACCTGGTAGTAGCGGGTCGCCGAGAGGCCGAACTCCGCTCGGATCGCCTGCTCCTTGACGCCCGCGTACTTCCACCACCCACGCTCGAAGGCGAGCACCCGCTCCTCTCGCGCGGTCAGCCCCGTAGCCCGGTCCGCGGTCTCGTCCGCGGTCTGGTCCGCAGAGGTGACGTGGGCATCGTGGGAGGAGAGAGCGGGATCCATGCCCCCATCGTAGGTCGCCGAATGACACCGTTGGGATTCCCCGCGCCCGGCGTGGCGGTCCGCCGGGCCTGCCCGCCATGATGGCGAGCATGACGTCTCCCGCCGAGCACCCGTCCGCCGAGTCCCCGGCGCCCGTGCGCTGGGGCATCCTCGCCACCGGTGACATCGCCCACTCGTTCGCCCGCGACCTGGCCCTCGTCGACGGCGCCGTCCTGCACGCGGTCGGCTCGCGCTCGCTGCCGCCGGCGCGCGCCTTCGCCGAGCAGTACGCGGACGAGAAGGCCAGTCCGGTGCCCTACGGCTCGTACGCCGAGCTGCTCGCCGACGGCGACGTGGATGTCGTCTACGTCGCCACGCCGCACGGTCGCCACACCGAGGACGTGCTCGCGTGCTTCGAGGCCGGCAAGGCGGTGCTGTGCGAGAAGGCGCTGACGCTCGACGCCCCCTCGGCCCGGCTCCTGGTCGACGAGGCCCGGCGACGCGGGCTGTTCTTCGCCGAGGCGATGTGGATGCGGACCAACCCCAACATCCGGCGGCTTCGCGCGATGGCCGCCGACGGAGCGTGCGGCACGGTCACGCACGTGCGGGCCGACCTCGGCTTCGTCGCCCCCCGCGACAAGGCGCGGCTGTGGGATCCCGCGCTCGGGGCCAGCGCTCTGCTGGACGTCGGCATCTACCCGCTGACGTTCGCGTACCTGATCCTCGGCCGGCCCGTCGAGGTCCGGGCGGTCGCCACGCTGAGCGACCTCGGCGTCGACCTCGCCGGCGGCGCGACCCTGCGCTTCGACGGTGGCGCGATCGCCTCGATCAGCTGGACCCAGACCGGGTGGCCCGACACCCGCGCCTCGGTGGCCGGGGACGGAGGGCGGCTGGAGCTCCCGTCGCCGTTCCACCACCCGCAGTCGTTCACCTACGCCCGGAACTGGGAGGCCGACGAGATCGCCGAGCCCCTCATCGGCGCGGGGTACGCCCACGAGATCATCGAGGTCGGCCGCTGCCTCCGCGAAGGTCTGACGGAGTCGCCGCTGCTGCCGCTCGACGAGACGGTGGACATCCTCGCGATCATGGACGAGATCCGGGAGCAGGTCGGCGCGACCACCGGGTGATCCCGGTGCCTGGTCGTCTGCCGCCCCTGCGGATTCGCCGATAGGGTCGTCCCATGAGTCACGCGCGCGGTTCGAGCCCGGTAGCGAAGAGCCTGCGAGGACACGAGGACTCAGCGTCGTTCGTCGTCGTCGCCAACCGCCTGCCGGTCGACCGCGTGCAGACGCCTGACGGGTCCACCACCTGGCGCACCTCCCCCGGCGGCCTCGTCACCGCGCTCGAGCCCGTCCTGCGCAAGCAGGGCGGAGCATGGATCGGCTGGACCGGTGCGGCCGACGAGGAGCTCGAGCCGTTCGACCTCGAAGGCATCCAGCTGGTTCCGCTCCCGATCAGGGCGCAGGAGGTCGAGGAGTACTACGAGGGGATGTCCAACGCCACCCTCTGGCCGCTCTACCACGACGTCATCGCGACCCCGGAGTTCCACCGTGAGTGGTGGGACTCCTACGTGGCCGTCAACCACCGCTTCGCGGAGTACGCGGCGGCGATCGCCGAGAAGGACGCGGTCGTCTGGGTTCAGGACTACCAGCTCCAGCTCGTCCCTCAGATGCTGCGTGAGCTGCGGCCGGACCTGCGGATCGGCTACTTCCTGCACGTGCCGTTCCCGCCGGCGGAGCTCTTCACCCAGCTCCCGTGGCGGCGACGGATCCTCGAAGGCCTGCTCGGCGCGGACCTGATCGGCTTCCAGACGACCGGCGCCGCCCAGAACTTCGTCCGCCTCGTCCGCATGCGCGTCGGCAACAAGACCCACCGCGACACGATCTATCTCGACGACGGCCGCACGGTCATGGCCAAGGCGTTCCCGATCTCGATCGATTCCAACGCCTACGAGGAGCTGGCCCGCCGTCCCTCGACCCAGGCGCGCGCCGACGAGATCCGAGCCAGCCTCGGCAACCCCAAGTTCGTGCTGCTCGGCGTCGACCGCCTCGACTACACCAAGGGCATGCCCCAGCGGCTCCGCGCCTTTGGCGAGCTGGCCCAGGAAGGACTCCTCGACCCGGCGGACGCGGTGTTCGTCCAGGTGGCACCGCCCTCGCGAGAGCGGGTCGACCAGTACCGCCGCCTCCGCGACGAGATCGACCGCCTGGTCGGACGCATCAACGGCGACGTCGGCCGCATCGGGCAGCCCCCGATCACCTACCTCCACTCCTCCTACCCGCGCGACGAGATGGCGGCGCTCTACCGCGCGGCCGACGTGATGGTCGTGACGCCTCTGCGCGACGGGATGAACCTGGTGGCGAAGGAGTACGTCGCCTGCCGGTACGAGGAGACCGGGGCGCTCGTGCTGAGTGAGTTCGCCGGAGCCGCCGCCGAGCTCAAGCAGGCCTACCTCGTCAACCCGTACGACATCAACGGCATGAAGGCCACCATGCTCAAGGCCATCACCGACCCGCCGAGGGAGAAGGCGAAGCGGATGCGTGCCATGCGCCGCCAGGTCATGGAGCACGACATCGACAAGTGGGCCCAGAACTTCCTCGAGGACCTGGAGACCATCCGCGAGCCTCACGGCAAGAGGACACGTCCGGTCGGCTGAGGACCAGACGTCGACCCGCCTCCCGAGGTGCGCTCTTCGTTAGGGTCGACGCATGCGACCGAGTCAGTGGTACGAAGCCCAGGACATGTTCGGCGATCACGTCACCCTCACGCAGCTGCGCCCGCACCACGCCCAGGGCGTGCTGGCAGCCGCCGATGACGACGACGTCTTCTCGTGGATGTCCTTCGACCGGCCTACGACGCAGGCTGAGGCCGCCGAGGTGATCGCGCGCTACCTCGCGACGCCCGACACGAACGCCTGGGCCCAGGTCGACACGAAGTCCGGGGAGCTGGCGGGGATTACGACGTACTACGAGATCAGCCCCGAGCGCAGGTCGCTGATCATCGGCGGCACCTGGCTCGGGGAGCGGTTTCAGCGCACCGGCATCAACACCGAGGCGAAGCTCATGCTGCTGACCCACGCCTTCGACACGCTGGGCGCGGTGCGCGTCGCGTGGGAGACCGACGACCGCAACGAGCAGTCCCAGACCGCGATCGCGCGACTGGGGGCGACCCGCGAAGGGCTCTTGCGCAAGCACAAGCGCCGCAAGGACGGGTCGTGGCGCAACACGGTGCTCTACAGCGTCGTCGACGACGATTGGCCCGAGGTCCGCGACACGCTCCGGAGCGCACTCACCCGCTGAGTCGTCAGCGGTGCGGGGCGGCGCCCAGGATGCGCTGTCCGGCGAGGGCGAGGATCAGCGCGAGCCACGCCGCGGTGATGGTGACGCCGAGCGCGGGCGCGTAGCCGCCGAGGTCCGCGAGCCTCCCGGCGACCGTCGACCCGATCGCGTACCCGATGCCGGTGGCACCGGCCAGCAGGGTCATCGCCTGGCCGACCCGGCTGAGGGGGACGATGCGCTCGCAGAGGGTGAAGTTGCTGATCATGTACGGGGCGACCGCGAAGCCGAGCACCAGCACGACGGCGACCATGCCGGCGATGCTCGAGACGAGCACGAGCGGCGCCGAGAGGACGGCGAGCGCCGCCGCCGCGACGAGGATGCGCTTGTCGAAGCCGATCCGGGCCGGCACCCACGCCATCGACAGACCCGCCATGACCGAGCCCACCCCCAGCGTCGCGTGGATGAGCCCGGACACCCCGGGCACGCCCTCGGCGGTCGCGAGCGCCGTCGCCCCGGTCTGGATCGACCCGAACAGCACGCCCACCAGGAGCTGCGCCCCGACCAGGATGACGAACGCCGCGGACACGATGCCGGCCTTCGCGGCGTGCCCGACCCTGGACCCGCGCACGAGCGCGGCCGTCGGATGCAGGGCGAACCATCCACCGAACACCACGAGCAGGCCGGCCGCCACGAGCAGAGCGCCGGCGGGGTCGATCAGCACCGCGACGGCACCGACGAGTGCCGGGCCGAGGACGAACGACGCCTCGTCGGCCGCACCCTCGTAGGAGAATGCCGCGTCCACGAGCTGAGGCGACTCGCGGCCCGCCCGGCCGGTGATGGGCCGCCAGCGGACACGCGCCAGCGGGCCGACCTGCGGCATCGCGGCGCCGGTGAGCCCGGCGACGGCGATCAGCCAGCCTCCGCCGGCTCCGCCCTGGGCGAGGATCACGATCGCGGCGAGGCCGGCGCTACCGACGAAGGACTGCGCAAGAACGACGGGACGCTGTCCGATGCGGTCGGCGAGGGCACCGGCGATCGGCGATCCGACGGCGTTGGCGACGGCCAGGGCGCCCGCGGCGAGCCCGCCGAGGGTGTAGGCGCCGGTCGCGGACGACACGAGCAGGAGCGTGCCCATCTGGCTCATGGCCAGCGGCAGCCGCCCCAGGAAGGCGACGAGGACGTACACGGGGCCGACGAGCGAGAAGAGTCGACGGTACGCGGTGATCGGGGACAACGGGTTCCTCAGGGTAGGGCGACACTGGCGCGCCTACCCTCCACCAGAACGCACCAGGAACCCTGAACCCGTCAAGTCTAACCGGCGGCCGCAGCGGGCTAACGCGGGACGCCCTCGAGCTCCACGAGCACCGAGGATCCGACGTCGACGACGGATCCCGCTCGTGGGGTGACCCGCGCCTGCGCGAAGCGCGTCGAGGTCGCGCCGTCCCGCGTCACCACGTCCAGCTCGAGGCCGACACGCGCGAGCCGGCGCCGCATCTCGCGCACGGTGGGCAGCGCGGAGTGACCGCCCGCCCCGCCACTGACTCCCGCGCCCAGCTGGGGGACGGCGACCTGGTCGGGCGGCAGCACGCGCAGCGTCGAGATCAGCAGCTCGACCGAGCCGGCGGGGCCGCGGACCGTGAGGCGGACGTCGTGCGCGGGCACGACCACGACGGCCGTCGTGACGCCCGCCCTGGTCGACCGTGCCACGCCGTAGGGGACTCCGTCGAGGCGCGACGTCGGCCGGGGGTCACGCGACGACCCGCTCGCCACCAGCGAGTCGAGCTGCACTGTCGTGATGCCGGCAGGTCTGGACGAGTGACAGGCGCGGAAGACCCCGACGGTGAAGAAGTAGCCGTCGACGACGGGTTCGTCGCACTGCGGCTGCACCGACCTCCACGACACCGGGACGTCGATCACGATGCGGCCCCGTCCGACCGGACGGACCCCCTGGTCCATCATCTCCGCGAGCGGGAGAGCCGAGGGCGTCGCGACGGCCGAAGGCACGGTGTCAGAACGCCCGGCGTCGGAGGGCCGCGACAGATCGTCGTCGCTCGCCGAGCCCCCGAGGAGCGACGGCACGAACGCGACCGCGAGGACCAGTACCGCGCAGGCCGCCGCCGCGAGCAGCGGGGCGACCCTCCTGCTGCGGGTCGGCGGAGGACCGGGGAGCCGCCCGGTACGGCGTCGCGCGGCGATGCGGTCGAGCAGCTCGTCTCCGTCGGGAGCCCGGTCTGCCACGGCGTCGAGGCGTTGCCGAAGATCGTCGTCGTTCATGCCGTGGGCCCTTCGTCGGGGTCGGCGAGGTCGTCGCGCAACCGTGCGATGCCTCGCGCGAGCAGGCTGCGGACGGTCGCCGGTCGGCAGTCGAGCGCCTCGCCGATCGTCGCGTCGTCGAGGTCGACCCAGTAGCGGAGCACGATCGCCTTGCGTTGTCGATCGGTCAGCCGGTCGAGGCCGCGCCGCAGCGCGTCGACATCCTCGATGCCGACACCGCTGCCGGGATCGACGTGGAGGGCAGCGTCGTACGTGACCTCGTGCGGTCGGCGGCGCCGCCAACGGCTGCGCTGGAGGTTGGCCATGATCGTGGCGACGTACGCCTGCGGGTCGTCGGCGGCGGAGACCACCGGCCACGAGCGCCACAGCCTCTCGCACGTCTCCTGCGCGAGGTCGAGCGCGTCCTCGCGCGAGCCGGAGAGGAGGTAGGCGAGACGGACCAGCCACGTGGCGTGCTGGCGGACGAACGCGTCGGCGTCCGTCAGCGGAGGAGAGCCCGTCATGGTCACACATCATGGACGCTCATGGAGACCGATGTGTTGCAGGTGGAGCCGACCCGCGGCGAGACCCGCAACCTCGTCGTCGGCGGGGTCGTCCTGAGTCGGGACGGCGGTGCTCGTCCTGTCGTTGCGGTGACACCACTACGCTGGCGACCGTGCCAGCGCCCCTGACCGAGCTCGTCGCCCCCGACTGGGCCGAGGCCCTCGAACCCGTCGCCCCGCAGGTGACAGCGATGGGGCACTTCCTCCGGGCGGAGATCGCGGCCGGCCGACGCTACCTCCCCGAGGGAAGCAAGGTGCTGCGCGCCTTCGCCGAGCCGATGGCCTCGGTCAAGGTGCTCGTCGTCGGACAGGACCCCTACCCGACACCGGGGCACGCCGTCGGGCTCTCGTTCTCGGTCGCTCCCCACGTACGGCCCGTGCCGCGCAGCCTGATGAACATCTTCGCCGAGATGCGGACCGACCTCGGCATCCCCGAGCCCACCTCCGGCGACCTGACACCGTGGGCGAAGCAGGGTGTCCTCCTCCTCAACAGGGTCCTGACCGTCGAGCCTGGTCGCCCCGCGAGTCACCGCGGCAAGGGCTGGGAGGCCGTCACCGAGCAGGCGATCAAGGCGCTCGTCGCGCGGGACCAGCCTCTGGTCGCGCTGCTGTGGGGCCGTGACGCCCAGTCCCTGCAACCGTGGCTCGGAGACACCCCCGTGGTTGCCTCCCCGCACCCGAGCCCGCTCTCGGCGTCACGAGGCTTCTTCGGCTCCCGTCCGTTCAGCCGGGTCAACGGGGCGCTCTCGTCTCTCGGCAGTGCGCCTGTCGACTGGCGACTGCCCTGATGCCCTAGCCTCGATCCCGTGACCCGAGACCGCTCCGCAGTCCTCGCCAGTGGCTACAGCACGCTCGCGCGATGGTCCTGGCAGCTGATCGCCATCGCGATCGGCCTGTACATCCTGGGCTGGATCGTCGGCAAGTTCTGGATGATCGGCTACCCGGTCATGCTCGCCCTCATCGTGACCACCCTCCTGGGGCCGCCGGCGGCCTGGCTGCGAGGGCGGGGAGTGCCCGCGGCGGTGGCAGCCGTGATCGTGGTGCTGAGCTTCCTCGCGGTCCTGACCGGCGTGGTCGCCGTCCTCGCGCCGCAGGTCGCGGGACAGGTCGGGGACATCGCCGCCGAGGGCGCGCGAGGTCTGCAGGCGATCCAGGACTGGGTCCAGGATGGCCCGCTCGGGGTCACTGAGAACCAGCTCGACAACGCGATCGAGTCGCTGCAGGACAAGCTCCGCGACAGCGCCGACGTCATCAGTGCCGGCGCGCTGTCCACCCTGGGCGCAGCGACCAACGTGCTCGTCAACACCGTCCTGGTGCTGATGCTGACGTTCTTCTTCGTCAAGGACGGCCACAAGTTCCTCCCCTGGATGCGCCGGACCCTGGGAGGACGCGCCGGGACCCACCTGAGCGAGGCCGGCAGCCGCGCCTGGGACACCCTCGGCGGGTTCATCCGCACCCAGGCGCTCGTCTCGTTCGTCGACGCGGTGTTCATCGGCATCGGGCTGGTGGTCCTCGACGTCCCCCTGGCGGTGCCGCTCGCCGTCATCGTGTTCTTCGGCGGGTTCATCCCGATCGTGGGTGCCTTCGTCACCGGCGCGCTCGCCGTGCTGGTCACGCTGGTGACCAACGACTTCCGCGACGCCGTCATCATGCTCCTGGTGATCGTCGCCGTCCAGCAGCTCGAGGGCAACGTGCTCTCGCCCTGGCTCCAGGGCAAGGCGATGGACCTGCAGGCGGCGATCGTGCTGCTGGCGATCACCGCCGGCAGCTCGTTGTTCGGGATCACCGGCGCGTTCCTCGCCGTACCGGCCGTGGCGACCGCCGCCGCGGTGCTCCGCTACGTCAACGAGCAGATCGCCCTGCGGTCGGGGGAGCCGTCGGATCCCCCGGACGACCCCGGTCCGGGGGATGCGACGCCCGGCGAGCCCGCCACCGGTGACCCGTCCCCGCGCGACCCGGGAGCGGAGCCGACACCGGCCTGAGCGTGGCCGAGGCGCCCGCGGCGGTCTGCGCACCCCTGCGGCGGGTGGGAGAATCGAGGGCGTGCTCGGTACGCGTACGACTCTCGTGGCGGTGACTTCTCCGTTCCTCCCACCCTGAGCGAGCACCCCCGCGAAGCGTTTGCGGGGAGCGGCTGCCGGGTACTTCAGGGCGCAGGAGGTGTGCCCATGTACGGATCCCGCGGAACTGCCGCGGCGAGCTCCAACCCGTCACCACGCACGGTTGCGCTCCGCTCCCGACGCTCGCCTCGGCCGTCACCACGGTGACCCCGTGACGCGACCCGAGTGACAGCGAACCCACACTGACAGCCACGCAGGAGACCGCCTGATGCTTCTTCCCCGACCCCGCGGGCCGCTGAGCGCCCGCCTGCGTCGCCTCCTCCTCGACGGGGTCGAGGAGATCGACGACCTCGAGACCGCTACGGAAGGTCACGCCTCGTCGGTTCCTCCCGACTCGGTGCTGCACGACGAGGACCTCCAGCTGAGCCTCTGGATGATCTACGAGCTGAGCTTCCGTGGCTTCGACGACGTCGATGACCGGTGGGAGTGGGCTCCCGAGATCGCGGGCCTCCGTACGGTGCTCGAGCGCCCGTTCGAGCAGTGGCTGCGTGACGTGACCGAGGGATGGGTGAGCCGGACCCTCGCGGTCGAGGGTGACGTCGCCGACAAGATCTTTGCTCTCACCGACGGCTTCGACGAGGGGCCGGACCTGTCCCGCTTCATCCGCAAGGAGGCGACGCCCGACCACGTGCGCGACTTCCTGCGTCAACGCAGCATCTACCACCTCAAGGAGTCCGACCCCCACACGTTCGTCATCCCCCGACTCACCGGTCCCGCCAAGGCTCACCTGGTGGAGCTGCAGTACGACGAGTACGGCGGCGGACGCCCCGGGTTCCTGCACCACGAGCTGTTCGCGGTCACCCTTCGTGAGGCCGGGCTCGACGACGCGTACGGCGCCTACATCGAGGAGGCCGACGGACCCACCCTCGCCGCCACGAACGCCATGTCGCTCTTGTGCCTCCACCGGCGCCTCCGCGGGGTGGCGATGGGCCATCTCGCCGCCTTCGAGGCGACGAGCTCCATCCCCTGCCGCAGGATCGCCGCCGGCCTCCGTCGTACGGGGTTCAGCGACGACGCTGCGCGCTACTACGACGAGCACGTCGAGGCCGACGCCGTCCACGAGCAGCTCGCCGCCCGCGAGATCTGCGGCACGCTCGTCGACTCCGGTGACGTCTCCGTGCGCGACGTCGTCTTCGGTGCGGCCGCGTGCCTCGTCCTCGACCGCTATCAGTCCGAGAGCCTGATGGCCCGCTGGGACGGCGCCCACACGCCCGACCAGCTGGAGGCGGCCCGGTGAGCGGCTCGCTCGGCCGGCCCCGTCCCGAGGTGGTGCTCTGCCCGGGAGGCCCTGCCCTCATCCGCAGCGACGTCCCTGCGGTCGACGTGGTCGTCACCGACGCGCAGCAGACGGTGGACAGGCCTGTGGTCGCCTTCTGCCGGTGCGGACGGACGGGACGCGAGCCCTGGTGCGACGGCACCCACAAGCTCGCGCGTGGCGCCGGCGCACCCAGGAAGCTGCCTCGATCGGATCGGTGAGACCTCGCGCACGACGAGGCCCGGCCGACTCGGCGCCGCAGCGCGTGCCGACAGTCATCGCGGCCCTTGCCGCCAACCGGTCGCGTCCCGCAGGGTGGAGGGAACCGACGATCCCGGAGACGAGGACCTCCATGCCTGAAGAGAGGCGCGTGCAGGGCGAGACGCTCGACGAGCGGCTGACCCGCAACTGGAGTGAGCTCCTCCAAGAGCTGAGGGTCGTGCAGACCGGTGTGCAGATCATCACCGCGTTCCTGCTCACGGTCGTGTTCACGAACCGCTTCGCCGAGCTGTCTCACGGCCAGGAGCTCGTCTACCTGGCGGTCCTGTCCGGCTCGGTCCTCGCCACGGCACTGCTCGTCGCGCCGGTGGCCATCCACCGCGCCCTGTTCCGGAAGGGGCAGCGGCTGTGGCTCGTGTCGGCGGCGCACGTGTGCGCGAGCCTGGGCCTGACGGCCTTCGCCTTCACCGTCTCCGGCGTGATGTGGCTGGTGTTCGACGTGGTCGTGGGACCGGTGTGGGCGTGGTGGGCGTTCGGCGCCTCCACGGTGGTGTTCGGATCACTCTGGGTGGGCCTGCCGCTGATCAACCGGCGTACGCGTTGACGCCTCGGGAGCAGGCGGCAGCGTGCGTGTGGCGACGAACCGCTCGGCGACGACCCGCAGCTTGAGGTTGTGGTGCTGGGAGTAGCGCTTGAGCACCTCGAACGCCCGTCGCTCGTCGAGGCCGAACCGCTCCATCAGGATGCCCTGCGCCTGGCCGACGAGCTTGCGTGCGTCGAGGGCGATGGTGAGGTTGACCTCCTGCTCGGCTCGTGCCAACGCGATCGCCGCATGCCGGGCGAGCAGGTGCGCGAGGGCCTCGTCGTCGTCGAAGAAGAACCGCGGCTTCTCGGAGTAGAGCGACACCATGCCGATGCGACGCCCGTCGTGGACCAGGCTGACCGCGAGAAGGCTCACAAGGTCCATCGCCGTGACCGCCGCGCACCACCGCGGCCACCGCGCCTCGTGCGCGAGATCGTTCGACCTGAGCGTCCGGTCTCGACTCGCGGAGTACCACGGCCCCTCGTCCAGCTCGCGCTGCAGCTCGTCGGCACGACGGACGACGTCGGCCGTGGCGGCGACCGTCTCGAAGTTTCCGCCGGCGCGGAGCATCTCGACCCCGGCATGATCCATCTCGAGGAGCTCGCAGAGGTACTTGACGACCTGCTCGGCGGTCGCCCGAGGGGAGTCCGCCGCGTGCAGCTCGACTGCGAGGTCGGTGAGCTCCTGAAGGTCGAGGACGTCGTCAGCCATACGGTCTCGCCATCTCCGGAAGGAAGACTGCTGAGACCCTCACACTAGTCCCGGGCGGTTGTCGGGATCAACGACGGCCGCTCGTTCGGCTCGCCGGCGGTGTCAGCGGGTCGGCGCCGGTGTCAGGTGCGGCCGTCGCAGGGCCGAGCGGTCGGCAAGGTCGAGGATCCGAGACTGCACCTCGACCTCGGGGCAGACAGGGCGGCGCAGGGCGAGGGCTTGAGGGAGTCGGGTGAGCGCGTCGACGACCCCCAGGACCTCTGCCCACCCGGCGCGCGAGTGCCGGACGATCCTCCGCGCCACGGTGCGCGCCGGAAGCCGCATGACCGCGGTGAGGACGTCGTTGCGGGCCAGGCGTCGCCGGCGGCCGCGGGTGTCCTTGGCCGGGGCCGGCACATGGCGGGCGACGACGTCGTCCAGGTAGCACAGACGGTGTCCGGCGTCGGCGAGGTCCAGCGCCACCCGTTCCTCCTCGCCGTAGATCTGCACCAAGGGATCGAAGCCGCCGACGTCGAGGAGCGCGTCGCGACGTACGACGGCGGCGCAGGCCATGAACCCGAGCACCGTCGTCCCGGGGTCGGAGGTCGTCCGCGGAAGGGGTGAGCGGGCCAGCGCGTCGCAGAACGGATCAGGCGTCGCGTCCTCGCCGACGAGCACGCGGGCTGCGACGAGACCGATCGACGGGTGGGCGTCCATGACGTCGGCGGCGAGCGCCAACGAGCCCGGAGCCCACCACGAGTCGTCGTCGGCGAACGCCACGTAGCGCGACGTGGCCGCCCGCGTGCCGACGTTGCGCGCGACAGCGCCGGTGTTCTCGTCGAGCTCGATCACCCGTGCTTCGGGAACGAGCTCACGGGCCCTGTCGGAGGAACCGTCGGTCGAGCCGTTGTCGACGACGATGAGCGGGGGCTGGTTGTGGACGAGGGACCTCTCGAGTCGGGCTCGGCCGTCACGGGTGATTACGACGGTCGTGACCCGGTCGTCGGTCTCTGGGCGCTGCTGCGCTGCCGGTGACATGGTCATGGCTGGCCGGTGCCCATCGGTCACCACAGCAATCGATCCACGGGCGGTTGATCCGTGGATCATCTGCCGCGGACCACCGCGGAGAAGCGTTTGTCCGAGAACCGTTTCTCCGGTCGGCTTCCGGGGAACCGTGCCTCCATGGACAACAGCAGAGGCGGTTCCAGACTGCTCGCGGTCCGGCTCGACAGTGCGGGTGACGTCCTCCTCGCCGGGCCGGCCGTACGAGCGATGGCCGCCCGCGGAACCGTCGATCTGCTCACCGGTCCGGCCGGAGCCGACGCGGCTCGTCTCCTTCCCGGTGTGGACGAGGTCCACACCTGGTCCTGCCCGTGGATCGTCGCCGACCCGCCTGCGGTCGATCCGGCCTCGACCGACGCGCTCGTCACGATGCTCGCCGGTCGCTACGACCATGCGGTCGTGTTCACGTCCTTCCACCAGTCGGCCCTCCCGACCGCACTCCTGTTGAGGCTGGCCGGGGTGCGACGGATCAGTGCCTTCAGCGAGGACTACCCCGGTTCGCTCCTCGACGACCGGGTGGCGCCGCCCGGGGACGTGCCGGAGGCTGAGCGGGCGGTGCACCTGGCGACCCAGGCCGGCTTCGCGCTGCCCGTCGGGGACGACGGCCTGCTCAGCGTCCGCACGGCTGCGGCCCCCGAAGGACTCGACCGAGGCCGGTTCGTCGTCGTCCACCCTGGCACGAGTGCTCCCGCACGGGCGTGGCCCGCGCAGCGGTGGCGCGACTGCGTCCGAGCGCTCGACGAGGCGGGGCACCGTGTCCTCGTCTCGGGCAGCCCCTCCGAACGCGAGCTCACCGCCGTCGTCGCCGGGTCGCGCGGAGTCGACCTCGGTGGACGGACCACCCTCGCGCAGCTGGCAGCCCTGCTGTCACGTGCCGACGCTCTCGTGGTGGCCAACACCGGACCGGCCCACCTCGCAGCGGCGACCCGCACACCCGTCGTCTCGCTCTTCGCGCCGACGGTGCCGTTGCGCCGGTGGGCGCCGTACGGTGTCCCGCTCGCCGTCCTGGGTGATCAGCAGGCGCCGTGCCGCGGGACGCGGGCTGTGCAGTGCCCGGTGCCGAACCACCCCTGCCTCGGGTCGGTGACGGCTACCGACGTCGTGGAGGCGCTCGAAGAGCTGCTGCGACGGACGAACGGCGGCGGCACCTCATCCGCCGCGACGAATCCCCCTCCTAGGAAAAACGAGGTACACGCATGAGGATCGCGATGGTCTCGGAGCATGCGAGTCCGCTGGCGACGCTGGGAGGCGTCGACGCCGGCGGTCAGAACGTTCACGTGGACGCCCTCGCGGCCGGGCTGGCGGCACGTGGCAACGACGTCGTCGTCTACACCCGCCGTGACTCGCCCCGTCTCGCCGACCGAGTCCTCACGCCCAGCGGCTACGTCGTGGAGCACGTCCCTGCCGGCCCGCCCACGGAGGTGCCGAAGGACGACCTGTGGCCGTTCATGGAGGACTTCGCCGCCTACCTGGCCCAGCGCTGGGACGAGGACCCGCCGGACGTGGTCCACGCGCACTTCTGGATGAGCGGCGCTGCCACCACGTGGGCCGCGCGACGTGTCGGCATCCCGGTGGCCCAGACCTTCCACGCGCTCGGCACGGTCAAACGTCGCCATCAGGGCAGCGCCGACACGAGCCCTCCCGCCCGCCTCGACATCGAGGCGGAGCTCTGTCGCTCGGTGGACCTCGTCGTCGCCACCTGCACCGACGAGGTGCGGGAGCTGGTGGCGATGGGGGCGGACCCGGCGCGTGTCCGCGTGGTCCCGTGCGGCGTCGACACCGGTCTCTTCCGACCCCGCCCGGCGGAGTCGCCGATCCGTCCGCGGATCCTCAGCGTCGGGCGGCTCGTCGAGCGCAAGGGGGTCGCTGACGTCATCGCTGCCCTGGGTCGGCTCCCCGAGGTCGAGCTGCACGTCGTCGGAGGCCCGTCGAGCGACGGGCTGGACCTCGACCCGGAGGTCGAGCGACTTCGTTCCATCGCCGCCGAGCACCAGGTCGAGGACCGCGTCGTCTTCCACGGCGGCGTCGCTCGAGAGCGGATGCCCGAGGTGTTCGCCGCCGCCGACGTCGTGGTCTCGACACCCTGGTACGAGCCGTTCGGGATCGTGCCGCTCGAGGCCATGGCCTGCGGGCGCCCTGTCGTGGGCACGGCCGTGGGCGGCCTCCTCGACACGATCGAGCCCGGTGTCACCGGCGAGCTCGTCCCGCCGCGCGACCCGGCAGCGCTCGCCGAGGCGCTGGCGGGCCTCCTCGCCGACCCGGCCCGACGCGAGGCCTACGGCCACGCCGGTGCGGCGCGCGCCGCGGCGTACGCCTGGGAGGACGTCTCCCGGCGGACGGAGGAGGCACTGCGGGCCCTGGTCATCGCCGGCCGTGGAGAGGTGGTCCCGCGATGACGACCACCGATCACGTCGCCCACCTGCGAGAGGCGCTCGACACCTTCGACGAGGGCTGCGCGGTCCTGGAGTCCTGGGGCGCCGCGATGGTCCCGATGCTGACCTCCGGAGGGCGGCTCCTCGCGGTCGGCAACGGCGGGAGCGCCGCGCAGGCCCAGCACCTGACCGCTGAGCTCGTCGGCCGCTACCAGGGTGACCGCCGTCCGTTCTCGGCCATCTGCCTGAGCGCGGAGACGTCCAGCCTGACCGCCATCACCAACGACTACCCGCCCGAGGAGCTGTTCGCCCGACAGGTCGAGGCGCACGGTCGGCCGGGCGACATCCTGGTCGCGCTCTCGACCAGCGGCGCCAGCCCCAACGTCGTCGCGGCCGCTGAACGCGCCCGGGCCTGCGGTCTGGACGTCTGGGCCCTGACCGGGCCCGCCCCGAACCCCCTCGCCGAGGTGGCGGACGCGGTGGTGGCCATCGACGCGAAGTCGACCGCCACGGTCCAGGAGATGCACCTGGTCGCGCTGCACCTCCTCTGCGAGGCGTTCGATGAGCGCCTCGCGGAGAGCGACTCGTCGGGCCGGGTCGACGACGAGGCGCAGCGGTGACGCCGCGCGTGCTGGTCGTCGGGGAGGCCATGCTCGACGTCGACCTCGACGGACGGGCCTCGCGGTTGTCCCCCGATGCACCGGTGGCCGTCGTCGACGACCCGGTCGAGCGACCGCGCCCCGGCGGCGCCGCGCTTGCCGCGGCCCTCGCCGCCTCCGACGGTGCGCGCGTCGTCCTCGCGACACCGCTCGGCAACGACGCCGACGCCGACCGTCTTCGTGCCCTTCTCCCGCCGGAGGTGGAGGTCGTAGCCCTGCCGTCCGACGGGGGGACGCCCGTGAAGCGGCGCGTCCTGGCCGCCGGTCAGGTGCTCGTGCGGCTGGACACCGGCGGCACGAGCGGCAGCTGGGAGACGCCGCCCGCCGACCTGGAGGCCGCCGTGAGTGCCGCCGACGCCGTGCTCGTCGCCGACTACGGCCGCGGGCTGACATCCCTTCCCGCTCTGCGGGAGCTCGTCGCCCGGGCCGCCGAGCGGGTCCCGGTCGTCTGGGACCCGCACCCGCGTGGCGGGAGGCCGGCCGACAGCACGTGGCTGTGCCTGCCGAACCAGAGCGAGCTGGCACGGCTCGACGGCAGTGAGCCGACAGGGATCGGCGAGGTCGGAGACGCCGCCCGCCGGGTGCGCGAGCGGCTGGGCACCCGCGCGCTCGCCGTGACGCTCGGGGAGCGCGGCGCGCTCCTGGTCCAGGGCGACGCGCCGCCCGCGGTGTTCGTCGTCGACCCCGTCCGAGGCGAGGACACGTGCGGCGCTGGCGACAGGTTCGCTGCCTCGGCGACCGTACGGCTCGCGCGGGGTGACCTGATGTCCGAGGCCGTCGAGCACGCC
>NZ_JARBCJ010000362.1:0-500 GCF_028803055.1 Mumia sp. | reverse complement strand
CGGTTCACCGCTCGCGGTGTTCAACTGGCATGTCTGTGGGACGTCCTACCGGTGGGCTTAGCCCGTCAAAAGGCGGCCCAACTCAAAATCCTACCACGGTGCTCTTCACCGAGTGTCGAGGTGGGCCGGTACGTTTACTTTGAACAAATTAGAGTGCTTAAAGCAGGCTCATTTGCCTGAATATTGTGTGCATGGAATAATGGAATAGGACCTCGGTTCTATTTTGTTGGTTTTCGGAATTCCGAGGTAATGATTAATAGGGACAACTGGGGGCATTCGTATTGCGACGTTAGAGGTGAAATTCTTGGATCGTCGCAAGACGGACAGAAGCGAAAGCATTTGCCAAATGTGTTTTCATCAATCAAGAACGAAAGTTAGAGGTTCGAAGGCGATCAGATACCGCCCTAGTTCTAACCATAAACGATGCCAGCTAGCGATCCGCCGAAGTTCCTCCGATGACTCGGCGGGCAGCTTCCGGGAAACCAAAGCGGTTGGGTTCC
>NZ_JARBCJ010000361.1:0-501 GCF_028803055.1 Mumia sp. | reverse complement strand
CTTCTTGGTCGTGACGATCGGAAGGTTCTTCTGCTCGGCGAAGGCAATGGCCTTGTCACGGGTCAGGGCCAGGTCGCGGACGGGTGCGATGCACTTCAGGTCCGGGCCCAGGGTCTGGATGCCGACCTCGAAGCGGACCTGGTCGTTGCCCTTGCCGGTGCAGCCGTGGGACACGGTGGTGGCGCCGAACTGGCGGGCAGCTGCAACCAGGTGCTTGACGATCACCGGACGGGAAAGGGCCGAGACCAGCGGGTAGGAATCCATGTAGAGGGCGTTGGCCTTCAGGGCCGGCATGCAGTACTCGGAGGCGAATTCGTCCCGGGCATCAGCGACATAGGCCTCGACGGCGCCGCAGGACAGCGCGCGCTGGCGGATGGTTTCCAGGGACTCGCCGCCCTGTCCTACGTCCACGGCCACGGCGATGACTTCAGCGCCGGTTGCCTCGGCAATCCAGCCAATGGCCACTGACGTATCCAGGCCTCCGGAATAGGCCAGAACAAT
>NZ_JARBCJ010000360.1:0-503 GCF_028803055.1 Mumia sp. | reverse complement strand
CTTCGAGACCCTCGGGCTGCAGACCTACCTCACCGCCGGGCCGAAGGAGGCTCGCGCCTGGACCATCAAGAAGGGCGCGACCGCGCCCGAGGCGGCCGGCGTGATCCACACCGACTTCCAGCGTGGCTTCATCAAGGCAGAGATCGTGTCGTACGACGACCTCGTGGCCGCCGGCTCGATGGCCGCGGCGAAGTCGGCGGGCAAGGTCCGCATGGAGGGCAAGGACTACGTCATGCAGGACGGCGACGTGGTGGAGTTCCGCTTCAACGTCTGAATCGGCGTAAAAGCGCAGGTCAGAGGGGGTGTGGACCCTGCGGTCCGCACTGAGTCCGCAAGAATTTCAGCGTGACGTGCTCGCAAGGCCTGTTCTGAGGGCGCGCGTGGGCTCTTTGATCTGTCTGTGGCTCGGCTTCACCTGGGGCTTTGGCGGGCGGTATGACCGTGGCCAAACGGTTCTGCGGGGTGGACTACCCGGCGTCGTAGATGGCTTGGTTTCGCTCAAT
>NZ_JARBCJ010000035.1:0-20742 GCF_028803055.1 Mumia sp. | reverse complement strand
CGAAGCGAGGCCGCGCCGCCGAGCGTGGCGGCCCGGAGTGCCTCGTACGGGGTCATCCCCATCTCGCGGACGGCCAGAGCGATGCAGAAAGGGATCGACGAGGTGAAGCTGCTGCCGGGGTTGCAGTCACTGGCCAGCGCGACGGTGACACCGGCGTCGAGCAGACGCCGGGCGTCGGGGTAGGGGTGACGGGTGGAGAACTCGACCCCCGGCAGCAGGCCCGCGACGGTGCCAGAGGACGCGAGCGCCTCGACGTCGGCGTCGCTCAGGTAGGTGCAGTGGTCCACCGCCGCCGCACCGAGCTCGCAGGCGAGCCGGACGCCCCGGCCGTGGCCCAGCTGGTTGGCGTGGACGCGCAGCCCGAGTCCCGCCGCGTGCCCGGCCCTCAGGACCGTGCGCGAGGCCTCGGCGTCGAACGCACCCTCCTCGCAGAAGACGTCGATCCACCGTGCGTGCGGGGCACAGGCGTCGAGCATCGGCCCCGTGACGAGGTCGACGTAGGACTCGGTGGTCGTCCCCTCCGGCACCACGTGGGCGCCGAGGTACGTCGTCTCGTCGGTGTGCCGGGCCGCGATCGCCAGGGAGCGCGCCTCGTCGTCGACGGTGAGTCCGTACCCGCTCTTGATCTCGACGGTGGTCGTCCCCTGCCTGCGCATCTCGGCGAGCAGCCTGCGCACCTGCCTGTCGAGCGTGTGGTCGCTGGCCTCGCGGGTGGCCGCGACCGTCGCGCGAATCCCGCCCGCGGTGTACGCCCGACCCGCCATCCGAGCCTCGAACTCCGCAGCCCGGTCGCCGGCGAAGACGAGGTGGCTGTGGGAGTCGACGAACCCGGGGACGACCGTGCCCCCGTCGACGTCCACCACGTCGTCGGCCGGCGGCGCCTCGGCGGCCTCGCCGACCCAGGCGATGCTTCCGTCGTCCACGACGAGCGCGGCGTCACGACGGACCGGGCGGTCGTCGTCCCACGTGACCAGCTCGCCGATGTCGGTCAGCAGGAGGCTGGTCACGCGCGCTCCCAGATCGTGGCGACCGCGCGACGCATCATCTCCGCCACGTCCGCCTCGTCGTACGGGAGGCTCGCGGGCGGCTCCACGTCCGCCGCGGTCGCGGCCCACAGGGGCTCGGACACACCGGACAGGCGTACGGAGTCGCGCAGCCTGATCGCGTCGGCGTCCGCGAGCTCGGGCGGCAGGCCCAGGGATGCGTAGCCGGTCCGGGTCGCGGCCTCGCCGAGCTCCTCGGCGGTCCACCACCCTCGCCGCCCGCTCACCAGCCGCTGGTGCATCTCCACCGCCCTCGCCTCCGCGAACACGTCGATCACCGTGTTGCTGTCCGAGCCGAGCGTCAGGCGCGCGCCTGCCTCGCGCAACCGCGTCGACGGCCCGACGCCGTCGGCGAGCTCGGCCTCGGTGGTGGGGCAGAGGCAGACGTACGCCTGTGCGTCACCGAGGGCCGCGACGTCGTCGTCGGTGAGATGCGTGGCGTGCACGGCCGTGGTCCGCGGCGACAACACCCCCGCCTCGGCGAGCAGGGCCACCGGGGTACGTCCGGTGGCCGTGACGCAGTCGTCGTTCTCCCGCGGCTGCTCCGAGACGTGCACGTGCAGCGGGGCGTCGGGGTGTGCCTGCGCGACCGTGGCGAGCGCCTCGACGGGCACCGCGCGTACGGAGTGCAGCGCCGTACCGACCACGACGTCGTCCGCACCTGCGTGGCGACCGGCGAGGTCGTCGACCCGCGACGCCCACGCGTCGGCGTCTCCGTCGCAGAAGCGGTGCTGGACTCCCTCGACCGGCACCCCGAACCCGGCAGAGAGATAGCAGGTGTCGAGGAGGCAGATGCGAAGGCCGACGTCGCGAGCGGCGGCGACCACGGCCTCGCCCATCGCGTTCGGGTCGTCGTAGGGGGTGCCGTCAGGACCGTGGTGGAGGTAGTGGAACTCGCCGACGGCACCGATCCCCGCCAGCCGCATCTCCGCGTAGGTCGCCACGGCGAGGTCGTGGAGGAGGTCGGGGTCGAGCACGGACGCGACGGCGTACATCCGCTCGCGCCATCCCCAGAACGTCGCACCGCCGACCTCGCGACCGCGCAGGGCGCGGTGGAAGACGTGGCTGTGGCAGTTGGCGAGGCCGGGGAAGGTGGTCACGCGAGCTCCCGCACCACGGTCGCCAGGGCGTCGACCCCGGCCGCGCAGTCGGCGTCGTCGGCGTGCTCGTCCGGCGAGTGCGAGACGCCGGTGGGGTTGCGCACGAAGAGCATGGCGGTGGGGACCACGCGGCTCAGTACGCCCGCGTCGTGGCCGGCGCCCGTCGGCAACGACGGCGCCGCGAGCACCGCGGCGAGCCTCTCGCGCAGCGCCGTGTCGAACCCGACCGCGGGGCTCGCAGACTCCACGGTGACCCCCAGTCCCACGCGGGCCTGCGCCGCCGCCGCGCGAGCATCGACGAGGACGGTGTCGATCAGCCGCGCGAGGGCGCCGTCGTCCGGCGCGCGGGCGTCGAGCCAGCCCGACACGCGCGACGGCACGGCGTTGGCCCCGCCCGGCTCGACGACGACCCTTCCGAAGGTCGCCCGCGCCTGGGCGTCGACGGCGCGCGCGGTCGCCGCGACGACGGTGGCGGCGTACGCGGGCATCGGGTCGCGCCGGTCCTCCATCGGGGTGGTCCCGGCGTGGTCGGCGCGACCGGAGAAGTCGAGGCGCCAGCGCCCGTGCGGCCAGATCGCCGTCGCGACGCCGACGGCGTCGCCGGAGTGGACCAGCGCGCGGCCCTGCTCGACGTGGAGCTCGACGAAGGCACCGACACGGTCCAGCCACGCGCTGCGGCCGACCCTGCGCGGGTCGCGGCCACGCGCCCTCATCACCTCGGCCAGCGTGCAGCCGTCGACGTCGGTGAGCGCCAGGGCCTTCTCCGGCGCGAGGGTCCCCGCTGCGAGGCGCGAACCGGCGCAGGCGACCCCGAAGCGTGCGCCCTCCTCGTCGGCGAAGCAGGCCACGGCGATCGGCCGCGACGGGACGAAGCCGTCCCGTCGCAGCTGGTCGAGCGCCGCGAAGGAGGACACGACGCCGAGAGGCCCGTCGTACGCGCCGCCGTCGGGCACGGAGTCCAGGTGCGACCCGAGGAGCAGGGCGTCCGCGCCCTCTCCCCCGCTGGCGCCGTCTCCTCCGCTGGCGCCGGCGCCCAGCCAGGCGACCTGGTTGCCGTTGCCGTCCTCCTCGTACGCCATACCGCGCGCCGCCGCCTCGTCGGCGAACCACTCGCGCAGCTCCATGTCCGCGTCGTTCCACGCGAAGCGGCGGTAGCCTCCCGTGCGACGGTCGCGGCCGATGCGCTCGATCGCGGCGAGCATGCTCACCGCGTTCACCCCTCCTCCATCGGGATGCGCACGCCGCGCTCGTGCGCCACCTCGCGCGCCCGGTCGTACCCGGCGTCGACGTGCCGCATCACGCCCGTCCCGGGATCGTTGGTGAGGACGCGCTCGATCTTCTCGGCGGCGAGGCTGGTCCCGTCGGCGACGACGACCTGACCGGCGTGGATCGAGCGCCCGATGCCGACACCGCCCCCGTGGTGCAGCGACACCCAGGTCGCGCCCGAGGCGGTGTTGAGCAGGGCGTTGAGCAGCGGCCAGTCCGCGATCGCGTCCGAGCCGTCCGCCATCGACTCGGTCTCGCGGTACGGAGAAGCGACCGAGCCGGAGTCGAGATGGTCGCGTCCGATCACGACCGGAGCGGTGAGCTCCCCGGAGGCGACCATCTCGTTGAACCGCAGTCCGGCGCGATGACGCTCGCCGTACCCGAGCCAGCAGATCCTGGCCGGCAGCCCCTCGAAGTGCACCTTCTCCCCCGCCCGGGTGATCCAGCGGCGGAGGTGCTCGTCCTCAGGAAAGAGGTCGAGGACCGCGCGGTCGGTCGCGGCGATGTCGGCCGGGTCGCCGGACAGCGCGGCCCACCGGAACGGTCCCTTGCCCTCGCAGAACAACGGGCGGATGTAGGCCGGGACGAAGCCCGGGAAGGCGAACGCACGGTCGTACCCGCCGAGCCTCGCCTCCTCACGGATCGAGTTTCCGTAGTCGAAGACCTCGGCACCGGCGTCCATGAAGCCGACCATGGCCTCGACGTGGCGGGCCATCGATGCGCGGGCGCGGCGGGTGAACTCCTCGGGGTCGCGGTCTGCCAGCGTCCTCCAGTCGGCGACGGAGACCCCTTCGGGGAGATAGCTCAAGGGGTCGTGCGCGCTGGTCTGGTCGGTGACCACGTCGATGGCGGCACCGCGGGCGAGCAGCTCGGGGAACACCGTGGCGGCGTTGCCGACCACCCCGACCGAGAGCGGGAGGCGGTCCTTCTTGGCGGCGAGGACGCGCTCGACCGCCTCGTCGAGGTCACGGGTGTGCTCGTCGAGGTAGCCGTGCTCGACCCGCCGCGCGAGCCGCGACTCGTCCACGTCGACCACGAGCGCCACGCCCTCGTTCATGGTGACCGCGAGGGGCTGGGCGCCTCCCATGCCGCCGCAACCCGCGGTCAGGGTCAGGGTCCCGGCGAGGCTGGGCTGATCGAGCCGGCCGGACGCGTGGAGCGTGCGCGCCACGGCGCCGAACGTCTCGTACGTGCCCTGGAGGATGCCCTGGGTCCCGATGTAGATCCACGAACCCGCCGTCATCTGGCCGTACATCGTGAGCCCTTCGGCCTCGAGTCGCCGGAACTCCGGCCAGGTCGCCCAGTCACCGACGAGGTTGGAGTTGGCGATGAGGACGCGCGGTGCCCACGCGTGGGTACGGAACACGCCCACGGGCTTGCCGGACTGCACCAGCAGCGTCTCGTCGTCGGCGAGGGTGCGCAGGGCGTCCACGATCGCGTCGTACGCCGCCCAGCTCCGGGCGGCGCGTCCCGTACCGCCGTAGACGACGAGGTCCTCCGGGCGCTCGGCGACGTCGGGGTCGAGGTTGTTCATGAGCATCCGCAGCGGAGCCTCGGTCTGCCACGAGCGGGCGGTGAGGGTGGTCCCTCGGGCCGCCCGTACGGGTGGGTGCGTGCTCATCGTGGTGCCTCCTGTGTCGGTCCCGTCCCCGATGTGTGCACGTCATCAGGGTTTTCGGTACCGGATTCCGTGACCAGCTGCACAAATCGGGGACGGAGCGCGCCGCTGCGTACGAGGGCCACCGCCGCGTCGATCTCGGGGGCGAGGAAGCGGTCGGGACCGGGCCCGGGGACGTGCTCGCGCAGCAGCCCGACCGCGGCGCCGGTCGTTTTTTTTTTGGCGAGCGGCGCGCGCAGATCGATCCCGCGCGCCGCGACCATCACCTCGATCGCCAGCACCCGGGTCAGCGCGTCGACCGCACGGCGGAGCTTGCGCGCCGCCGACCACCCCAGCGAGACGTGGTCCTCCTGCATGGCGCTGGACGGGATCGAGTCGACGCTGGCCGGTACGGCGAGGCGCTTGAGCTCGGCGACCAGGGCGGCCTGCGTGTACTGCGCGATCATCGCCCCGGAGTCGACGCCGGGGTCGTCGGCGAGGAAGCGGGGCAGCCCGCGGCTGCGCGCCACGTCGAGGAACCGGTCCGTACGCCGCTCGCTGATGCCCGCGACGTCCGCGACCGCGATCGCCAGGAAGTCGAGGACGTAGGCGAGAGGCGCGCCGTGGAAGTTGCCGTGCGACGAGACCGTCCCGTCCGGCAGCACCGACGGGTTGTCGATCGCCGACGCGAGCTCGCGCTCCGCCACGGTCGCCGCGTGGTCGACCGTGTCACGGGCGGCTCCGTGGACCTGGGGGGTGCAGCGCAACGAGTACGCGTCCTGGACCACGCCGTCGCCGTGCCGGTGGCTCGCCACGATCTCCGAGCCGGCCAACAGCGCTCGGAGGTGCGCTGCCGACGTCGCCTGACCCGGATGCGGCCGCAGGGCCATCAGCTCCTTGGCGAAGACCCGGTCGGTCCCGAGCTGGCCCTCGACGCTCATCGCCGCAGCGAGGTCGGCGGTGTCGAGCAGCATCCGCAGGTCGTGCAGCGCAAGGACGAGCATGCCGAGCATCCCGTCGGTGCCGTTGATGAGGGCGAGGCCCTCCTTCTCGGCGAGGACGACCGGGGTGAGCCCGTGGTCGCGGAGCGCCTCGGCCGCAGGGCGTACGGCACCGTCGCCCGTGCTGCGGTCCACCACCTCGCCCTCTCCCGTGACGGCCAGCGCGCAGTGCGCGAGGGGCGCGAGGTCGCCCGAGCAGCCGAGGCTGCCGTACTCGCGGACGACCGGGGTCAGGTGGGCGTTCAGGAGTGCGGCGTACGCGTCCGCGGTCTCGAGCCGGACACCGGTCCGGCCGGTGGCCATGGTCGAGAGACGCAGGAGCATGAGCGCCCGGACGACCTCGTCCTCGACCCGCGGTCCTGTGCCGGCCGCGTGGGAGCGGATCAGGCTGCGCTGGAGCTGCGTACGCCGGTCGGCCGGGATGTGCCGCGTGGCGAGAGCGCCGAAGCCGGTCGAGACGCCGTAGACCGGCTCGTCGGACGCAGCGAGCGCCTCCACATGGGTACGGGCGGTCTTGATCGCCGTGCGGGCGTCCTCGGACAGCACCACGCGGGCTCCCTCGCGGGCCACGGCGACGACCTCCCCGGGTGCGAGCGGCCCGGGACCGACGATGACGGTGTGCATGGGTCCATTGCACGGGGCGACGGCAGGCGGCCGCTACGGCGTCACGCACACCGACGTCTCGGATACGAGACACTGGCGAGGTGACTCGTCCGGTCCCGGCCGCCACCGCCACCCTGCGCGTGCTGCGCTTCCTGTCGGGCCAGCCCGTGCCCCTCCCTGCCAGCCGGATCGCCGCCGAGATCGGGCTCCCCCGTTCGTCGGCCTACCATCTGCTCGCCGCGATGGCGGAGGAGGACTTCGTCGTCCACTACCCCGACGACCGCACGTGGGGGCTCGGGATCGGCGCGTGGGAGGTCGGGCTCGCCTTCGCCCAGCAGGAGCCGCTCGCCCGCCTGGCCCGCGTCCCGCTGGCACGGCTGGTCGACGCGCTCGGCCAGTCGGCGCATCTCGCCGTGCTCCACGGGTCGGACGTCCTGTACGTCCTCGAGGAGCGCGCTCGGGGTCGGCCGTCGCTGGTGACCGACGTCGGCGTACGGCTGCCGGCGCACCTGACCGCGTCCGGACGGGCGATCCTCGCGACCCTGGCGCGCCCGCAGGTCCGTGCGCTCTATCCCGACGCGTCGGCGTTCGTGAGCCGTAGCGGCGTCGGCCCGCGCACGCCGACCCAGCTGCGCGACCTCCTCGGCACGACCCGCCGACGGGGCCACGCCACGGAGGACGGCGAGGTGACGCCAGGGTTCCGGTCCGTCGCCGTCGCGCTCACCGGCCCCTCCGTCCGTGCCGCGGTCGCCGTCACCTGGGAGTCGGCGGCGGACGTGTCCGACGGCGCGGTCGTCACCGCCGTGCGCGCCACCGCCGACACCCTCGACCGCCGTCTCCACGCACGCTGAGCGACGTCCTACTGGCCCGTGCGGCCGTCGATGCACTCGCGGAGCAGATCGGCGTGGCCGATATGCCTGGCGTACTCCTCGATCATGTGCACCAGCACCTCCCGCAGCGCGATCTCGCCACGCTCGGTGTTGCGCGCGATCACACCGAGATCGTCGGCCGCCTCGACGAACGTCTCCGCGTAGTTGACCTCGTCCTCCCACCGCCGCCACGCGTCGGCCACGACCTCCTCGTCGGCGACCGCACCGTTGAAGTCCGCGTCGCGGTCCTCCGCCGTGCGGTAGTGACGCGGCACGTCCTCACCGGCGAGGACCTGCCGGAACCACGTCCGCTCCACGTCAGCCATGTGCCGGACCAGACCGAGCAGCGACATCGACGACGGGGGGACCGACCGGCGCGCCATCTGCTCGGCGTCGAGCCCCTCACACTTCATCGGCAGCGTCAGCCGGTAGACCCGGAGGTATTCGAGCAACGTCGCCCGCTCGCCGACGGGCAGGGCATCGCTCTCGCGAGGGTCGTCCTGCCTGTCCATCCACATGTCCGGAGACTGTCGTTGGTTGCTCACCTCGACAGTCTCCACGGTCGACGGCCTACTCGTCGACCCAGTAGCCACGCCCCCCGAACCATCCTCCGTACGAGCCACCGTCGTACGACGAGCTGCCGCGCGATCCGAGATAGCTGTCCACGACCGCGACGCCGAGGTCGTCGAGCTCGGGCGCGACGACTCGCCCGTCGACGCGACGCGCCATCTGCTCGATGAACCTCGCGAGGCCGGGGTCGTCCCCGAGCCGGAAGAACGTCGTCTGGGCCCCGAAGCGGCCGACGTCGTCGAGCGCCTTGACGGTCACCGCCACTGTCCGTGGTGCCGGCGGGTACGAGAAGAAGACCTCGCCGTCCTGCTCCAGGTGCGACGTCGGCTCGCCGTCGGTCACGATCAGCAGCACGGGCTGGGCGTTGGGGTGCTTGCGGAAGTGGCGGCTCGCGAGCATCAGCGCGTGGTGCAGGTTGGTGCCCTTGTCCCACTTGGCGTCGAGCGCGGTGAGCTGGTCGATCTCCATCACCTCGGCGTACGGCCCGAAGCCGACCAGCTGCAGGTGGTCGCCGCGGAACCGGCTCTGGATCAACGTGTGGAGAGCGAGCGCCGTCCGCTTCATCGGCACCCAGCGGCCGTCCATCGCCATCGAGAAGGACGTGTCGACGAGCAGCGCCACCGCCGCCTGCGTCCGCGCCTCGGTCTCGCTGACCTCGACGTCACCGATGTCGAGGCGAACGCCGCCGCGTGGGTCGCGGCCCTCGGACGCCGTCCGGGCGACGGCGTTGGTCACAGTGCGCGTGACGTCCCACGGCTCGGTGTCGCCGAACGCCCACTCGCGCGTCGCCCCCGACATCTCGCCCGCGGCGCCGGCCCGGCGTACGTCGCGGGCACCCTGGCGACCCGACATCCGCTGGGAGACGTCGCGCAGGAGCGACTTCCCGAGCTGACGGATCGCCTTGGGCGACAGCCGCAGAGCGCCGTCGGTCCCCCGCTTGAGGGCGCCGCTGTCACGCAGCGCCCGCTCGAGGTCGGTGAGCGTGCGCGCGTCGACCGCCGCCTCCTCACCGAGGTGCCGCTCCAGCGCATCGAGGTCGATGTCACTCATCCGCGCCCCCGGGTAGGCCTGCGACAGCTGCTCGCCGAGCGCGTCCAGAGCGGCGATCTCCTGCAGGACGCCGGTGCCGTCCCCGAGCCCGAGGCCCTGGTCGCCGCCGAACTCCTCGGAGCCCGACCAGTCCTCGCCGGGCCGTAGCGCCTGGAGGTTGGCGTCGAGCTGCCCGAGCGCCTCCTGGAGGTCGGGGCTGCCGAAGGCGTTCGCCGACAGCGCCATCAGCTCCTCGCGCTGCTCCGCAGTCATCGAGCCGAGCATCCGCTGCGCGGCAGCCGCCCGCGCGGCCAGCGAGTCGATCAGCTCCTCGACCGTCTCCGGGTTCTCCGGGAAGAAGTCGCCGTGGCGCTCCATGAACTCGGCGAACTGGTCGTCGGTGTCCTCACCGCGACGGTGCGCCGCGAGGAGGTCGTTGAGATCGCCGATCATCTGCGCGACCCGGGCGCGGTCCTCGTCGGTCGCGCTCTCGAGCGCCTGCTTCATGCCGGCGAAGTGCTGATCGAGGAGCTCACGACCGAGCAGGTCCTTGATCCGCTCGTAGTCCTCGCGCGCCTGCGTGCTGCGCCACTGGTAGTCCGAGAGCTCCGAGACCGCCGCTGCGGTGGACGGCGGCAGGTCCTCGATCCGCATCTCCGCGAACCGGGCGTCGTCGTCCAGGTCGCGAGCGAGCTGCTTGCGCTCCTCGAGAACCGCACGGTCGAGGAGCTCACGCGCCTCACGCAGCGTGCCGTCGAGGTCGTGACGGTCGAGGAGGTCACGTCGGCGCTGGGCGACACGTCGCGCCAGGTCGTCGAGCCCGGCCTGACCGTTCGTGCCGCGCCGCAACACCTCGCGCACCGCACGCTCCGGCGACGACCCCGCCATGACGTCCTCACCGATGGCGTCGAGCGCCTCCCCGAGGTCCACCGGGGGCGCCAGCGGGTCTCCGCCGGTGTAACGCCCGTACGAGCTGCCGCGCCTGGTCATCCGTACACCGTCTCGCCTCCGGCGGAGTCCTTCCCGATCCGGCGAGCGAGGAACAGCCCTTCGAGGGCCAGCTCCATCGCGCTCGCCCGCTCTCCGTCGTCGGCCGCCGCCCCCAGGCGATCCATCACCTCGTCGTACAGCTCCGACTCACCGAGGACCGGCAGGCCCGCCAAGACGTCCGAGGCCGCGACCTGCTCACCTGTCATCACGGTCGCACCGGCCGCGAACGCCTCGACCAGGAGGGCGAAGTCGATGCCGCGCAGGCGGTGCCGCACGGTCTCCGCCGTCGCCGTCCGGAGGACGTGGTCCAGGATCTCCCGCTCACGACCCTCCTCGCCGGTCTCGAACTCGATCTTGCCGCCGAGCACGTCGACGGCCGTCTCGAGGTCGACCACGCGGGCGACCGCGGTGGCCTCTCCCTGGATCGTCGCGCGGTGCAGCGCCGACGCCGCGACGGTCTCAGCGCCGGCGATCGAGAACCGGGCCGAGACCCCCGACCGCTGGTCGACGGCGTTCGACTCGCGCAACGACCGTGTGAAACGGGCCAGGATCTCCAGGAGGAAGTCAGGAACCGTCGCGACGAGATGCGCCTCCTGCTTGACGACGGCGATCTCGTCCTCGAGCTCGAGCGGGTAGTGGGTACGGATCTCCGCGCCGAAGCGGTCCTTCAAGGGCGTGATGATGCGTCCGCGGTTGGTGTAGTCCTCAGGGTTGGCGGTGGCCAGCACGAGGACGTCGAGCGGCAGGCGCAGCACATAGCCGCGGATCTGCACGTCGCGCTCCTCCATCACGTTGAGCATCGCGACCTGGATCCGCTCCGCCAGGTCGGGAAGCTCGTTGATCGCGACGACGCCGCGGTGCGAGCGCGGGACGAGGCCGAAGTGGATGGTCTCCGGGTCGCCGAGCGACCGGCCCTCGGCCACCTTCATGGGGTCGACGTCGCCGATCAGGTCGGCGACGCTCGTGTCGGGGGTCGCGAGCTTCTCGGCGTACCGCTCGTCGCGGTGCCGCCAGGCGACCGGCAGCGCGTCGCCCAGCTCGGCGGCCCGCCGGCGGGAGAGCGGGGTGATGGGGTCGTACGGATGCTCGCCGAGCTCTGACCCGTCGATGACCGGGGTCCACTCGTCGAGCAGGCCGACCAGCGTCCGCAGAAGGCGGGTCTTGCCCTGTCCACGCTCACCGAGCAGGACGACGTCGTGCCCGGCGATGAGCGCGCGCTCGAGCTGAGGGAGCACCGTGTCCTCGAGACCGTGCAGACCGGGCCACGGGTCGCGCCCCTCGCCGAGCGCGGCGAGGAGGTTGTCACGGACCTCCTCGCGGACGGACTTCTGGACGTGGCCGGCGGCGCGCAGCTCACCGACGGTGGAAGGAGAGGCGTTCACGTCTCCACGCTAGTCCGGGACCCCAGGATCCACCGACGACGTTTCGCTGAGCGCAGACAGACGAGGCCCAGCGCGTCAGAGCCGGAGCTCCCCCGTCGCAACCAGGACGACGCCTACCCCGGCCGCTGCGACGAGCACCGCGCAGCACAGGGCCTCGGCACGGGTGAACAGCCGCTGGTGCTGCTCTCGACGCGCCACCACGTAGAGGACCACTCCGGGCGCGTAGACGATGCACGCCATCAGGAGGTACTCGACGCCCGCCGCGTAGAGGAGGAACAGCGCATAGAGCACGGCGAGCACGGCGATCCGCTGCTGCCGTCGCCGGACGGGCTCGTCCTGCGCACCGTAGGTCTCGCGGGTCACCGTGAGCTTGAGCGCGTAGGCGGCCGCCAGGAGGTACGGGATGAGGACGAGCGCGGTGTCGAGCTTGAGCATGAAGCTCAGCGCGTTCTCGATCACCAACGACACGAGCAGCAGCGCCTGGACCGCCAGGTTGGTCACGAGCAGCGCGAGGATCGGCGTCGCGTGCTCGTTGGTGCGGGCGAGGAAGCGTGGCATCACCTGGTCACGGGCCGGCGTGTAGAGGATCTCGGCGCTGATCAGGGTCCAGGCCAGGAAGGCGCCCTGGACCGACACGACGACACCGACGCTGACGAATGTCGCCCCCCAGCCGCCCACGACCGACTCCAGCACGGCGCCCATCGAGGGTTGGCGCGCGTCGGCGAGCTCGCCGCGGGGAAGCACCCCGTACGAGACCATGGTGACGGCCACGAAGATCCCCAGGACGGAGAGAAGACCCGTCACGGTCGCCCGCCCGACATCGCCCCGGCGGCGTGCCAGCCGCGAGTAGACGCTCGCCCCCTCGACCCCGAGGAAGACGAACGTCGTCACCAGCATCGTGCTCTTGACCTGCTCGAAGACCGCACCGGCGGTGTGCGTCCTACCGCCCCAGAGGTTGTCGGCGAAGACCGTGGGATCGAAGGCGAGCGCGACGACCACGACGAAGGTCAGGATGGGCACGAGCTTGGCCGCCGTGACCACCCGGTTGATCACGGCCGCCTGCCGCACGCCTTGCGCGATCAAGGCGTGGAAGACCCACACGACCACCGACGCCACGGCGACGGCCAGCACGGTGGTGCCGTCCCCGAGCGACGGGAAGAACTCTCCGAGGGTCGCCATGGTCAGCACCATGAAGAAGACGTTCCCGGCGACGTTGCTCGCCCAGTAGCCGAACGCGGCATTGAACCCGAGGTAGGAGCCGAACCCGGCCTCGGCATAGCTGTACATGCCGGTGTCGAGGTCGGGCCGCCGGACCGCGAGCGACTGGAACACGAAGGCGAGCATCATCATCCCCGTGCCCGCGATGGTCCACGCGATCACCGCGGCGATCACCCCCGCGGCCGTCCCGAACTCCTGCGGCAGGGTGAAGACCCCGCCCCCCACCATCGAGCCGACGACCAGCCCGGTCAGGGTGAGGACCGAGACCTTCTGCAGCCCGGGAGCGGCCTCGCGCGTCACCATCCCCGCCACCCCGTCAGGCGTCTGGACGGACGAGGGGGAACAGGATCGTGTCTCGGATCGACAGGCCGGTCAGATTCATGACCAGGCGGTCGATCCCCAGGCCCATGCCGCCGGTGGGAGGCATCCCGTACTCGAGGGCTCGCAGGAAGTCCTCGTCGACCTGCATCGCCTCCGGGTCACCGGCGGCCGCGCGCAACGACTGGGCGACGAGCCTCTTCCGCTGGTCGACGGGATCGATGAGCTCCGAGTACGCCGTCCCCTGCTCGGCGGCGAACATCACCAGATCCCACTTCTCCGCCAGGCGCGGATCGACCCGGTGCTCCCGGGTCAGTGGCGCGTTCTCCTTCGGGAAGTCGGTGTAGAACACCGGCGTGGTCGTCCTGCTCTCGCAGAGCTCCTCGTAGATGTCCTCCAGCACCGGGCCCCAGTGCGCCTCCGGGTCGACGTCGAGCCCGAGCGCCTCGGCGTGGCGCAGCAGTGCTGAGACCGGCGTGTCGGGCGTGATCTCTTCACCGAGCTTCTCCGACACCGCCTCGCAGACCGACTTCGCCGGCCAGTCGCCCGAGAGGTCGATCTCGACCCGCTTCCCGTCCTTGCCCGTGCGCCGTGCCAGCGGCGACCCGTAGACCGCCGTGGCAGCCTCCTGGATCAGCTCCTGGGTCAGGACGCGCATCGTGGTGTAGTCGCCGTAGGTCTCGTAGACCTCGAGCGAGGTGAACTCCGGGTTGTGCTTGAAGTCGACGCCCTCGTTGCGGAACTGCCGTCCGACCTCGAAGACCTTCTCCATGCCGCCGACCAGGAGCCGCTTGAGATGGAGCTCGGTGGCGATCCGGAGATAGAGGTCGAGGTCGTAGGCGTTCAGGTGCGTCTCGAACGGTCGCGCGTTGGCCCCACCGTGCACCAGCTCCAGGACCGGCGTCTCGACCTCGACGAAACCACGAGCCTGCAACGAGTCACGGACGCTGCGCACGATCGTCGACCGGGTGTAGGCGAGGTCTCGTGCCGCCGGCCGCACGATCAGGTCGACGTAGCGGTTCCGTACCCGGGCCTCGGGGTCGGTGAGGCCCTTGTACTTGTCCGGGAGCGGACGCAGCGCCTTGCTCGTGATGAGAAGGTCCTCCGCCCGCACCGACAGCTCCCCACGCCGCGTGGTGACGACCCTGCCGGTGACGCTGACCTGGTCGCCGAGGTCGATCTCATGACGCCAGAGGTCGTACGTCGGCGCCGGGACCTCCGAGGCGTCGACCATCACCTGCAGGTCGCCGCTCCCGTCGCGCAGCGTCGCGAACCCCAGCCCGCCGAGCTTGCGCTTGAGGAGCACCCGGCCGGTGACGGAGACGTGGAGACCCGTCTCGGCGTCGGGCGGCAGGGTCCCGGCCTCCTCCACGACCTGCGCCAGCGTGTGCGTGCGGGGAGCGACCACGGGATAGGGGTCGATCCCCTTCGCGCGCAGACGGTCGAGCTTCGCTCGCCGTACGCGCATCTGCTCGGGGAGGCGCTCGGTCGACAAGGCCTCGGCGACCGGGTCGGGCTCCGGCGGCATCAGCGCGAGGACGGCGGCCGCGTGGGACTCGCCGGCGGTGTCGAACGCGTCGTCATCGTCGCTGCGGCGGAGCAACCGCGACAGCGACGGGCGGATGAGGAACCCCTCTGCGCTCCCCGCCGCGGTCCCGACGCGCGGCAGGTCCGAGGCGTACTCGAAGCACATGTAGCGCGGCTGCCAGGACGGTTGGTACTTGGCGTTCGACCGGTAGAGCGACTCGAGCTGCCACCGGTGGCTGGCGATCAGCAGCGCCTGTCGCCAGAGCCGGGCGACCGGCCCCGCTCCGATCTGGGCTCCGCGCTCGAAGGCCTCACGGAACATCGCGAAGTTCAGTGAGACCCGGCCCGCGCTGAACTCGACGGCGTGCTCGGCGAGCGAGGTCACCATGAGCTCGACCAGCCCGTTCTCGGCCGACGGGTCGCGGCGCATCAGGTCGAGCGACAGCCCGCCACGCCCCCAGGGCACGAAGCTGAGGAAGCCGCGCAGCGCTCCGTCGGCGTCCTCCGCCCGGACCAGGAGGCAGTGGCCGTCCAGCGGGTCGCCGAGGCGCCCGAGCGCCATCGAGAAGCCTCGCTCGTCACCGCCGTCGCCGCGCCAGTCGGCAGCGACCCGCTCGAGCGCGGCGAAGTCGTCGGGCGTCAGGCTGGAGTGCCGGACGATCGTCGCGGTGTAGCCGTGCCGCTGGATCCGGCCCACCGACTGGCGTACGTCCTTCATCCCCGGACCGTTGAGCGAGAACGACTGCAGGTCGACCACCGCCTCGTCGCCGATGTCGAGCGCGATGAGACCGGCCTTCGCGTACGCCGCGGCGCCCTTCTCCCCCGCGCCCATGACGGCGAGCGAGAGTCCGCTCGCACGCGCCGCGTCGCGCCACCGGGCGATGGCGGCGTCCCACCGAGCAGGGTCCCCGACGGGATTGCCGCTCGCCAGGCTGACCGAGCCGACTCCCCGGTACGACACGCCGGCACTGGCGTCGGCGGCCTCCTCGGTGTCCCAGACGACTGCCTTGTCGCGTCGGGTGGCGAAGTAGCCCAGCGAGTCCTCGTCACCGTAGTCGCGCAGCAGCGTCCGCACCCGGGCCTCGTCGGCGACGTCGAGCACACGGCTGGACCGAGGCGGCCGGAACAGCAGCTGGACGGAGAGCAGCACCACCGCGGCACCGGTGAGGCCGACGAGGGCGCGGAGCCAGAGCGGCGCAGACACCGTCGACTCGCCTGCGACCCGGCCGACGTCGGCCAGCATGCCGTTCCAGACGTACTGGACGGCATCCTCGAAGCTCGGCGCCTCGCCGACTCGGAAGACGAGGGCCGCTCCACCGAGGACGACCACCGCACCCCCGACGAGGAGGCATCCGGCGGCGAGGCTCACGCTGCCGGGCACCCGGCGCGCGGTGAACTGCGGCCGGGCCACCCACGCGACCACGATGGCGGCGGCGGTGATGGCGATGCCTCCGACCACGGGGACGCTCGGACCGTCGTCGACGAGCGTCACGACGCGGCCGATCTCGGGCACCAGGAGCCACCACACGACCACGAACCACCAGGCTGCGCGCAGCCGGCGGCGGAGGGCCACCGCCGTCACGACGAGCAGCGCGGCATAGACGATGCTCGGCACGATCGGGATCGTCAGCAGCGACACGGGGTCGTTGTCCTCCGAGAAGTAGCGTCGCCACGAAGGGACGACCGAGGCGATCAGCACGACCGTCGCGAACCCGAACATCACCGCGGCGAAGACGTCGGGCCACCGGTCGTCGCGCGGGCGGTGGAGGACGGCGATCGAGCGCCTCTCCCGTTCGTCGGCGGCGGCCGTGCCGCGACGTTGTCCGACGCGGCTCATGCGGACGCTCCTTCCTTCGGGTGCACGTCACGGTCGTCCGCCGAGACGTCACCGTGGCGAGCAAGGCCGACGGCACCGGCGACGGCGAGCGTGAACCCGACGACGGCGGCCCACTCCCACCCCGGACGTGTCTGGTCGCCGAGCAGCACGACGCCGACCACGGCAGGCGCGACGGTCTCACCGACGACCAGCGGGCCGGTGGCCTGGGTGACGGTGCCGCGCTGGAGTGCGGTCGAGTAGGTCAGCATGGCGATCGCGCCCGCGACCACCAGCGCGTACGCAGCGGGCTCGAGCAGGAGGAGCCGCAGGTCCCCCGGCAGATCCTCGAGCGTCACGGTCTCGGGCAGCATGCGTGCGGCCACCGAGGTCGCGCCGTACTCCAGACCGGCGACCGCGCCGAGCCCCACCGCCCCCGCGGGTCCGGCGAGACGTGCGAGCGGCACCGCGACGACCCCGAGGGCGACCGCGGCGACGAGCACACCCCACCGCTCGACGTCGCTCACGAGGGCGCGCAGCTGCTTGCGTTCGTCTCGGTTCATGACCTCTCACGGCTCGTGCGTCGGCGGGTTCCCGACGCAAGGCTAGTGACGCGCGCGGACGGTCCGACGGCCCCGTTCGTGTCAGCGGTGCTGGCTAGAGTCAGGCGGCTGCCACTCTCGGGAAGGACATGGTCGTTGACGCTCGAAGAGGTCACCGCCGGCGTACGCCTCGCCGGTCTGGTGCCCGGTGAGGCAGTGCTCGTCCTCGCCGCGCAGTGGCACGGTGGTGACGCACTCGAGGTGACCTACAAGCTCGGCTCCGGCGGCCTCGCGCAGCGCGTGCTCTTCCGCGACGACGAGGCCACGCTCGGGTCCGCGGAGGCCGGAGGACGCCCGTTCGACGCGCCCGCCTCCGACTTCGCGATCGTCGCCGAGGCGCAGCGCATCACGCTCGCCGGTCTCTTCGACCCGATGCTCGCCGTCGCGACCAGCGACGTGCAGCCGCTCCCCCACCAGATCCGTGCCGTGTACGGCGAGATGCTCCCGCGCACGCCGCTGCGCTTCCTGCTCGCCGACGACCCCGGCGCCGGCAAGACGATCATGGCGGGCCTCTACATCAAGGAGCTCCTGCTCCGTGACGACGTCAGGCGGTGCCTCATCGTGGTGCCGGGCGGGCTCGTCGAGCAGTGGCAGGACGAGCTGTTCCTCAAGTTCGGGTTGTGCTTCGACCTGCTCACGCCGCAGGCGGTCGACGCGTACGGCGCCGGCAACGTGTTCGAGCGGCACCCGCTGCTCATCGCACGGATGGACCACCTCGCGCGCAACGAGGGCCTCCAGCGCCAGCTGGTCGACACCGAGTGGGACCTCGTCGTCGTCGACGAGGCGCACAGGATGGGTGCCCGCTACTTCGGCGGCAAGGTCCACAAGACCAAGCGGTTCCTCCTCGGCGAGCGCCTCGCACGCACGACGCGCCACTTCCTCCTCATGACGGCGACCCCGCACTCGGGCAAGGAGGAGGACTTCCAGCTCTTCCTGACGCTGCTCGACCGCGACCGGTTCGAGGGCAGGTTCCGCAAGGGCACCCACTCCGGCGACACCTCCGGCCTCATGCGGCGCATGGTCAAGGAGGACCTGCTCAGCTTCGAGGGCAAGCGGCTCTTCCCCGAGCGGATCGCCGAGACCGTCCCGTACGCGCTGACGTCGCTCGAGCGCGACCTGTACGAGGACGTCACCGCCTACGTGCGCGACGGGATGAACCGCGCCGACCGGCTCGAGGGCAAGCGCCGGACCACCGTCGGCTTCGCGCTCACGGTGCTGCAGCGGCGCCTCGCGTCGAGCTCCGAGGCGATCTACCAGTCCCTCGTCCGCCGTACTGCGCGCCTCGAACGCCGCAAGGAGGAGATCCTCGCGGACGCGCTCGAGGCGGGGGTCGAGCTTGAGGTCGACGACCTTCCGGACATCCCCGACGACGAGGAGTACGCGGCCGCCGAGATCGAGGAGCTGGAGGACGAGCTGGTCGACGCCGCGACCGCGTCCCGCACCATCGTCGAGCTCGACGCCGAGCTGGTCGAGCTCGCCGGACTCACGCGGGCCGCACAGCAGGTGCGTGACGCCGACATCGACCGCAAGTGGAGCGAGCTGCGCACGATCCTCGAGACCGAGACGCTCGCCACCGCGCCGGACGGACGTCCGCGAAAGCTCATCATCTTCACCGAGCACCGCGACACCCTGGCCTTCCTCGAACGCCGCATCACTGCGCTGTTCGGCAGGCCGGACGCCGTCCTCGCCATCCACGGCGGCGTGCCGCGGTCGGAGCGGCGGCGCATCACCGAGGAGTTCACGACCAACAGCCGCGCCCAGATCCTTCTCGCGACCGACGCCGCCGGCGAGGGCCTGAACCTCCACGCCGCCCATCTGATGGTCAACTACGACCTCCCGTGGACCCCGAACCGTCTCGAGCAGCGCTTCGGACGCATCCACCGCATCGGCCAGACGGAGGTCTGCCACCTCTGGAACCTCGTCGCCAGCAACACGCGGGAGGGCCAGGTCTTCCAGCGCCTCCTCGACAAGGTCGACGAGCAGCGCAAGGCGTACGGCGGCAAGGTCTTCGACGTCCTCGGCGCCGCCTTCGACGAGACACCGCTGCGCGATCTCCTGATGAACGCCATCCGGTACGGCGAGGATCCTGCGGTGCGCGCCAGCATGGAGGAGGTCATCGACCACCGCGTCGCCGACGGGATCGCGGAGATCCTCGCGGAGCAGGCGCTCGCCGACAACTCCCTCACGGAGGCCGACGTCGCGGCCATGCGACGGCAGATGGACGAGGCCCGGGCACGCCGACTCCAGCCGCACTACATCGAGCTGGCGTTCACCGCCGCGTTCACCCGCCTTGGTGGGCGCATCACGCGCCGGGAACCGGGCCGGTACGAGATCGCGCACGTGCCGGCGCAGGTCCGCAGCAGCGGGCACGGACCGATCTCGTCGCGCTACCACCGCGTCACGTTCGACCTCGCCTGCATGGAGGGGGACGGTCTCGAGCGAGCAGACCTGCTGGCTCCCGGTCATCAGCTCCACGACGCGGTGATGGCCGAGTCGATCACGCTGCTCAGCGGCTGTCTGGAGCGCGGGACGGTGCTCGTGTCGGCCACGCTGGACCGACCCCAGCTGCTCGTCGGGGTCGTGGAGGAGATCGTCGACGGCACGGGCGGCTCTGTCGCGCGGCGGTTCGGATACGCCTACGTCGACGAGCTGGGCGTCGTGACGGGCGCCGGGCCGGCCCCGTACCTGGACTGCGTCGCCGCACCTCCGACGGCCGACACCTCGAGCGCGCGCCGCTGGCCGTGGCTCGTCGACGCCGAAGCCAAGGCGATGAGCTGGATCATCGCCCACCAGCTCCCCGCGTACCTCGCCGAGGTCCAGCCCGCCCGGGCCCGTGACCTCGCCCGGGCGAGGATGCTGGTCAGTGGACGTCTCGAGAGCGAGTGTGAGCGGCTCGAGCGTGATGCCTTCCTGGCCGCGCAGAGCGAGAGCGTCGGCGAGAGGCCCGCGGAGTCGTCGGACAGTCTGCGCCGCAAGGCTCACGAGCTGCAGGCGAGACTCGAACGCCGCCTCGCCACCCTCGACAAGCAGGCCACGATGTCGACGAAGCCGCCGCGCATCGTCACCGCCGCGCTCGTCCTGCCGCTCGGGTTCGTGGACGGCGACCTCCCCCGCCACGCGCCGATGCACGCCGTCGCCACGAAGGAGGTCGAGCGGCGGGGCGTCGATCTCGTCCTCGCGTGCGAACGCCGGCTGGGGAGGTCACCGGAGGAGCAGGCGTTCAACAACCCCGGGTACGACGTCCTCAGCACCGAGCCGAACGGCGACACGCTCCGCATCGAGGTCAAGGCGCGGATCGCGGGCGCCGACGACTTCTTCGTGACGCACAACGAGGTCGTGACGGGCAAGAACGCGGCGCCGCGCTATCGGCTCGCGATGGTGCGCGTCGATCCGCGCGGCGCGGCGTACGACGAGGTCCGCTATCTCGACGACCCCTTCGCGGGCGTGGACCTGGGCGGCTTCGAGGCCACCGGGCACCGCGGGAGCTGGGACAAGATGTGGGCGAAGGGGCGCGAGCCGCACTAAAGCGCACGTGCGGCGGTGCGGTGCTCTGCTTCAATGCCTCGGTGGCGACGACACTGACCATCCCCTCCCCCGCGCTGTACGACTCCTGGGCCGAGTGCGTGACCGAGTTCGACGGGGACGGGCTGGATGGCTCCGGCTCATGGAAGGTCGACGGGTTCGGCCCTGACCGTGCGAGCTTCGATGCCCTCCTGGAGATCGCCGCCGCCGAGGCCGACGCCAGCCGGAGGTTGCCCGAAGGCCTGGTCCACTGCGACACCTACTGGATGACCGACCCCGCCGACACCGTGAT
>NZ_JARBCJ010000359.1:0-506 GCF_028803055.1 Mumia sp. | reverse complement strand
ATGCGCCATGACCCGTCCGATCCGCAGTGGATTGGCCGCGACCGTTTCGTCCTCTCCCCCGGGCACACCTCCCTGACGCTCTACATCGAGCTCTTCCTTTCCGGCTACGGCCTGGAACTCGAGGACCTGCAGTCCCTGCGCACCTGGGGTTCCAAGACCCCCGGCCACCCGGAGTACCGCCACACCGACGGCGTGGAGATCACCACCGGCCCGCTCGGCCAGGGCCTGGCCTCCTCCGTGGGCTTCGCGTTCGCCCAGCGCCGCCTGCGCGGCCTGCTCGACGCCGACGCTGCCGAAGGCACCAGCCCGTTCGACCACACCATCTGGGTCATTGCCTCCGACGGCGACCTGCAGGAAGGCGTTACGGCCGAGGCCTCCTCGCTGGCCGGCCACCAGGAGCTGGGCAACCTCGTGGTCATGTACGACGAGAACCACATCTCCATCGAAGATGACACCGACATTGCCTTCACCGAAGACGTGCTCAAGCGCTACGAAGCGTACGGCTG
>NZ_JARBCJ010000358.1:0-508 GCF_028803055.1 Mumia sp. | reverse complement strand
AGGGCGTTGGTGATGACCGAAGTGTCCGCGGTGACGACGTTTGCCTCAGTGGCACCCAGGTTCAGGACGAACTTGGAGGCGTTGAGCAGCTTGATGGCCAGACGGCGGCCAATCTTCATCTGCGCAATTTCGTAGGCCGTGTCCGCACCCAGCTTGGCGGAGGCCGCCCAGTAGCGCACGGCGTCGGATCCGTAGTCGTTGAGCACGTCGGTGGGAACCACCACGTTGCCCTTGGACTTGGACATCTTCTTGCGGTCCGGATCCAGGATCCAGCCGGAGATGGCGGCGTGCTTCCACGGCGCGGCGTGGTTCAGGGCATCGGCGCGCACCACGGAGGAGAACAGCCAGGTGCGGATGATGTCGTGCCCCTGCGGGCGCAGATCAAAGGGGAAAACCTTGGCGAACAGGTCCTCATCCCGGCTCCAGCCGCCCACAATCTGCGGGGTCAGGGAGGACGTAGCCCAGGTGTCCAGGACATCGGCGTCGCCTACAAAGCCGCCGGGTGAAT
>NZ_JARBCJ010000357.1:0-521 GCF_028803055.1 Mumia sp. | reverse complement strand
CCGGACCGCACTGATCATTGCGCACCGCCTCTCCACCGTGGAGATCGCCGACCGGGTGCTGGTGATGCATTCCGGCGAGGTGGTGGAGGACGGCACCCCGGCCGAGCTCACCGGCGGCACCGGCCGGTTCGCCAAGCTGCAGGCGGCCTGGCAGGAGTCGCTGGTGTAGGACGACGACGGCGCGCAAAGCGCCGGTTTCGCGGAACCGCGCCTCATCGTCTACACTTGTAAAGTTGCTTCACCGGCGGGGAAACCCGCTGATTGGCAGTGGTTACGGGGTGTGGCGCAGCTTGGTAGCGCGCGTCGTTCGGGACGACGAGGTCGCAGGTTCAAATCCTGTCACCCCGACCAAACAGCAAAAGGGTCCATCATTTTTGATGGGCCCTTTTTGCTGTGCCTTTTGCTGTGCCTTTTTTGCCGTGGCGGTTCTCCGAGGCAACGCCGAACCGTTTTGTCCGTGGTATCCCGCTGATAGGATCGGGGCCGCCACATACCGAGCGACCCGGGAGCACACCATGGTT
>NZ_JARBCJ010000355.1:0-529 GCF_028803055.1 Mumia sp. | reverse complement strand
TCCTGAACCGAGGGGTGAAGGGTTTCCTGCGGGCAAGGGAAATGCGCTAGTATGGGTTGCTGGCCGAATGTACGGCCGATAAAGCTTTCAACCACACTGTGCCTGGCAAAATCCAGGCACCAAAAGAAGGTAAAACTGTGAAGTCTGATATCCACCCCAAGTATGGCCCGGTTGTCTTCCGCGATCTCGCGTCCGACACCTCTTTCCTGACGGCCTCCACCGCCACCTCCTCCAAGACGATCGAGTGGGAAGACGGAAACACCTACCCGCTCATCGAGGTGGAAATCTCCTCCGCATCGCACCCGTTCTACACGGGCAAGCAGCGCATCATGGACTCCGCCGGCCGTGTCGAGCGCTTCAACGCCCGCTTCAAGGGCTTCGGCGGCAAGAAGTAACCCGTTCGTAAAGAACAGCACAGGTTCTAGACTAGGAAGGCCCGCCCGGACATCCGGGCGGGCCTTTTTACTTGCGGAAAAGGAAACTCAATGAGCAGCTCAGAACGGGACAACGACCGCCTGCACGGTGAGTT
>NZ_JARBCJ010000354.1:0-539 GCF_028803055.1 Mumia sp. | reverse complement strand
TCTCAAACATCAGACACACAAAACCCTCAACCCCACACAGGAGCATCAGACCAAGGCGCGACCCCCAAACCTACCAGGCGTCCGACAGAGACCCAAACCTGGGCCCCTCGAGCGCTCGGCAGTGACCTTGACTAGTCCCGAACGTGCGGAACCGGCTAGGTTCTTCTGGAGGTGGTGGTTACCAGGGCCGCGTGCCCGGCCTCTCGGCCTTGCCCGCCGCCGTCCCCGGCAACAAGAAGAACATTACAGGGTCGGTTTCGGAGGGTCAAACCGGGGGTACCCCTTAGCGCTAAAACCCTCTCTGACCTGCGGCGATGTGCGCACTGACCGCCTCCGGTGCCCCTCACCGGACGCGGAGCTCCACGACGGCATCCGCCTCCACTCTCGCCGTCTCACCCCACCCCGGTGGCACCAACGGCATCCGGACGCCAGCTCGCAGACGCACGCGGACCGCGTCACCGCTCTGGTCGACCTGCCAGGTGAGCCCTCGGACCGTTGCTCCGGCCCCGCTCTCGCGGAGGTAGTCCTCGGCGGCGGTG
>NZ_JARBCJ010000353.1:0-548 GCF_028803055.1 Mumia sp. | reverse complement strand
GTCGACATGGTCCACACGCGGCTGTCCGGGACCGATCCCACGCTGCACGGGACGTTGGCGACGTTCCTCGAGCAGGGAGCGTCCGTGGAGGCCGCCGCGCGCCGCTTGTTCGTCCACCCCAACACCGTCCGCTACCGCCTCCGGAAGGTCCGCGACGCGACCGGGCTCGACCCGCTCAACCCTCGCGGCGCCTACACGCTGCGGGTCGGTCTCACGCTGGGCGGGCTGCTGTCGGTCCCCGACGAGACGCGACCACGTCCGTCGTTGTAGGAACCCCACAACCGACTCCCGCAATTTTGGGTCGAGTCTTCTTCGTGGTCAGAGTTTCTGGCAGGCAGTCTTGGTCTCGTGCTCGCGAAATGCCATTCGCGACCGACATCGCAGGGAATCCGACCTACGCGGCTCGGACCGGCCCGGCGACCAGGGAGCGGGGCATGGCGCGGCGGCCGCGAGAGCGGCCACAACGGGGGTCGTCCATCGCCGTACGCCGACGATGACGAGTCGCGCAACGAGCACACCTCGCAGGGGCGTTCGGGGGTCGCCCTTGT
>NZ_JARBCJ010000352.1:0-553 GCF_028803055.1 Mumia sp. | reverse complement strand
CCTGCCCCAGGATCCGCGCACCCCGGACATGGACCAGTTGGGCCGGGACCGGATCCTCTCCGCCCGCGGACTGGATAAGGTCTCCGCGCAGTTGAAGAAGTGCCAGGACGAAATGGCCAGCGATGATCCGAAGATCTCGCAGAAGGCAATGAACCGCTATGACCGGTTGGAGTCCGAGTTCCTCTCCGCCGGCGGGTACGCCGCGGAGTCCGAAGCGGCCACCATCTGCTCCAACCTCGCCCTGCCGGACCGGTTGCTGAACCAGCCCCTGAAGACTCTCTCCGGCGGCCAGCGCCGCCGCGTGGAACTGGCCCGCATCCTGTATTCCGACGCCGAGACGATGCTCCTCGATGAGCCCACCAACCACCTCGACGCCGACTCCATCGCCTGGCTGCGCAGCTTCCTGCAGGGCCACTCCGGCGGGCTGCTCGTGATCAGCCACGACGTGGAGCTGCTCGGCGCGACGGTCAACAAGGTCTTCCACCTCGACGCCAACCGGTCCGAGCTGGACGTCTACGCCATGGACTGGAAGCGCTACCTGCAGCAGCGCGAG
>NZ_JARBCJ010000351.1:0-567 GCF_028803055.1 Mumia sp. | reverse complement strand
CGACGGCCCTCGACTCCGCTAGCAGGGAGATAGGGTTTGGACCGCGAAGAGCACCGCAGTTGCGGCGGTGTCCGGATCTTCCCCTCGGACCTTGAAAATCCAGGAGAGGGCCACGGTAGGTGTCGCGCCGGTTCGTACCCATATCCGCAGCAGGTCTCCAAGGTGAAGAGCCTCTAGTCGATAGATTAATGTAGGTAAGGGAAGTCGGCAAATTGGATCCGTAACTTCGGGATAAGGATTGGCTCTGAGGATCGGGGCGTGTCGGGCTTGATCGGGAAGCGGGTGCCGGCTGACGTGCCGGGCCTGGGCGAGGTGAAACGGTCCTTGTGACTCGGATCCGAGCTCGGTCCCGTGCCTTGGCCCCCCGCGGATCTTTCTTGCTGCGAGGCTTCTGCGCTGGCTTCGGTCGGCCGGTCGTCCTCTTCGGCCGCCATTCAACGGTCAGCTCAGAACTGGCACGGACTAGGGGAATCCGACTGTCTAATTCCAAGAAAGCAGGGCGAGGGCCCTTGCGGGTGGTGACGCGGTGGGCGGTGTGCCCAGTGGGCTGAGGGGGGGCGGGGCGTC
>NZ_JARBCJ010000350.1:0-575 GCF_028803055.1 Mumia sp. | reverse complement strand
GTATTACTTCCGCAAAGGCAAGAACGCAAGACAAGCGTGTGACAAGTTGAGAAAGGTTTATGGAGAAAATGTACTACAAGAACGGCAATGCCAGAGATGGTTTAAAAAATTCCGAGATGGGGATTTTGATATCCATGACGCACCTCGATCAGGGCGGCCTACTGAGGTGGATAGTGACGAATTAAAGGCATTGGTAGGAGCAAACCCACTGGAAATTGCAGAAACCTTAAAAATCCATCATTCAACCGTTCACGACCATTTGAAGAAACTGGGATACGTAAGCAAACTCGATCGTTGGGTACCACACGAACTGAGAGAGGTTCATTTGACGGCGCGTGTAGTTTGCTCACTCGTCAAAAGTTATTGGAGTTAGGATGGGATGTGTTACCACATCCAGCTTACTCGCCTGATCTTGCCCCATCTGATTTTCATTTGTTTCGGTCGCTTCAAAATTCCTTACGAGAAATAAGCTTCATTTCAGATGAAGCTGTACATCAGCACCTTGTTCAATTTTTTGCCGGTAAAGACAAATCCTTCTACAAACGAGGAATTATGAAGCTGCCTGAAAGATGGCG
>NZ_JARBCJ010000034.1:0-21090 GCF_028803055.1 Mumia sp. | reverse complement strand
GACGAATGTCGATGTCCTCGTGAATCTCCGGACAGCTGCTTCGGTGACGATGATACGCCGTCGGGCGCCCGGTGGGGGGATCTGGTGGCGTGGCCACCTCAGCGATCTCCGCGCGGCCTGGCCAGGGGCGCCTGGAAGCGGGCCGAGACCGCCCCCGGCAGGCGTCTGGTGACGATGCTCTGCACCTTGAGGATCTTCGACCCGCTCACGACTCGCCGCTTGCCGGCCATCATCGCGGCGAAGCCTTCCCGTGCCACCGTCGCCGGGTCCGCCTTCGGCCCGCGTGCCAGCCAGGTCTCCTCCATCTTGGCGCGGGCGAAGAAGCGCGTGTCGGTGGGGCCAGGCTCGAGCGACGTCACCGTGACGCCGGCTCCTCGCATCTCGTACCTCAGAGCCTGGGCGAAGGACGTGAGGAAGGCTTTCGACGCGGCGTACGTCGACTGGAAGGGCCCGGGCCCGTCCGCGGCGATCGACGACGTCACCATCAAGCGCCCTTCGCCCCGGGCGACCATGCCCGAGAGCAGGTGGTGCGCGAGCCGGACCGGTGAGACGACGTTGACGCCGACCACGCGCAGGTGGTCGGCAAGGTCGGCGCGGTCGAAGCGGCCGTGGACACCGACCCCCGCGTTCAGCACGGCGGCTGACACCGGTCGGCGGCCGGCGCCCAGGGCAGCCACCACGTCGTCGTTGCCGGAGGGTGTCGCCAGGTCGGCGGTGAGCGGCCGCACGTGCTCGCCCAGGCCCGACCGGGCGATGTCGTCGGTCATGTCCTCGTCGGAGACCGCGATGAGGTCGAAGCCCGCGCCGACGAACTCGTCGACCAGGGCGCGCCCGATGCCGCTCGATGCGCCGGTCACGACGCCGAGCGGGCGGGAAGGGGCGGTGGGAGTGCTCATGACGGCTGGGTACCCACGACCCAGGCCGGCCACGCACGAGGGCGCGGCACGGTCGGCGCCTCATTGTCGGCGCCTCACGGTTGGCGCAGTACGGGATGGGTAACGGCGTCTCATCGACATCCGCAGAGGGGGTGAGGTGACGATGGAGAACAAGGACACTCTGTCCGTGGACGAGGCCGCCGCGCTGTACGAGGAGCGCAACCGCCGCGCACGCCGGGTGGCGGCGTACGTCGTCACGACGGGGGCGGCTGTGCTCGCGTCCGTGGTGGCCTTCGGCGTCGCGGGTCTCGAGCAGGGAGGCTGAGCGGCAGCGCATCGGCGTCGGTGTCCCGCGCGCCGTGGGCAGCAGCGTGGCGTGGCGTGGTGCGGGCTCCCAGGTTTCGGACGACGATGGAAAATGGAGGCACAATTAGTTAGATTATCTATCAAGTAATCGACGAACGGGAGTTTGATGGGCAACTGGGCCGACTTGGTCGTCCTCCTTGACGAGGATCATCAACCAGCGGGTGTTGCCCCGCGTGCGGAGGTGCACGATGCTTCCACGCCGTTGCACCTGGCGTTCTCCTGCTACCTGTTCGACCAGGAGGGGCGCCTCCTCATGACTCGCCGAGCCGTCGGCAAGCGCAGCTGGCCGGGCGTGTGGACGAACTCCTTCTGCGGGCATCCGCGACCGGACGAGGCGATCGAGACGGCGGTCCATCGCTACGCCGACCACGAGCTGGGCGTCCCGATCCGCGAGCTGACACCTCTGCTCCACGACTTCGTCTATCGTGCGGTCGATCCGGCCGGGGTCGTCGAGCACGAGCTCTGCCCGGTCTTCGCCGCCGTCTGCGACGGGGACATCGAGCCGAATCCCGCCGAGGTCGAGGAGTGGAGGTGGGTCCACCTCGACGAGGTTCTCGAGGTCGTCGCGGTGGCACCGTGGACCGTCAGCCCGTGGATGGTCGCGCAGGTCGACCAGCTCCACCGTGCCGACCGGTCGCCGTGGGTGCGTACCCGATGAGCGCCGAAGGCGGAGCCAAAGAGTTCTCGTCCGCACTCGACGCCGAGGTGGCCCGACACCTCGCCGAGCTCTGGTCAGGCGGCTCGGGCGGGGTCGACGGGGACGCGCTCCGCGCAGCCCTGGACGACGCGGTGACCGGCGGCAAGCGCTTCCGCCCACACCTCCTCGCAGGCGTGCACCATTCGCTCGGCGGCGGTGCTCATGCCGCGGTCGCGCAGACCGCCGCGGCGGTCGAGCTGCTCCACACGGCCTTCGTGATCCACGACGACGTCATCGACGGCGACGACGTGCGTCGAGGCCGCCCGAGCATTCCGGGACGGTTCCGCCGCGCGGCTCGCGATGCGGGCTCGCCCCCTGAGCGGGCCGACACGTACGCGCTGGCCGGTGCCGTCCTGACCGGCGACCTGGCACTCAGCGCGGCGTTCCGCGCGATCGCCACCACGCCGGCACCCTCCGACGTCCGACAGCAGGTGCTCGACCTCGTCAGCCAGGCGTCCTCCGCGTCAGCCGCCGGCGAGCTCACCGACGTACGCCTGTCGGTCGGTGGTGAGTGGCCGACGGTCGTCGAGACGCTCGAGCTCGCCGAGCACAAGACGGCGGCCTACTCCTTCGTCCTCCCGATGCAGCTCGGGGCCGTCCTGGCCGGTGCAGCGCCGGACGTGGTGGCGCAGGTGTGCGAGGCGGGTCGGTTGCTCGGCATCGCCTTCCAGCTCTACGACGACCTCGCCGGCACGTACGGCGACCCGGGGGAGACGGGCAAGAGTCGTACGGCCGACCTTCGTGAGGGGAAGTGCACGCTGCTGCTCGTCCACGCCCGCGGCACCTCGTCGTGGTCCCAGGTCGAGCCCTACTGGGGCAACCTGGAGATCACCGAGGACGACGCCGCGCTCGTCCGGTCGGCGTTGGAGGCCTGCGGGTCCCGCGCCTACGTGGAGCAGGTCGCCGCCGACCATCTCCGGGCAGGGCTCGAGCAGGCCGCGGACATCGGGGTCGACGCGCCCGTGCTGACGTGGCTCGCCAGCGTCCCTGCGCGCCCGAAGGTCGGTGCGGCGTGACCGCGCTGGTCTCGGGGTCGCCGTCCGGTGTCTCGGCCTCGGACCTCTACGACTCGGTCGCCGACGAGAGCGCAGCGTTGGTGATCCGCCGCTACTCGACGTCGTTCGCCCTGGCGACCCGCCTTCTGGGCGACCGGGTGCGGACCGACGTCAAGAACGTGTACGCCCTGGTGCGCATCGCCGACGAGGTGGTCGACGCCCCTCGCTCGGGCGCCCGCGCGGAGGAGCGCCGAGCCCTGCTCGACGCGCTCGAGGCGGAGACGGAGGTAGCACTCGAGCGCGGCCACAGCGCCAACCTCGTGGTGCACGCCTTCGCGCGCACCGCGCACAGGTGCGGCATCGGGCTCGACGTGGTGACGCCGTTCTTCTCGTCGATGCGCGTCGACCTCGAGCCGGTGACCCACGACCCCGAGAGCTTCGCCACCTATGTCTACGGCTCCGCCGAGGTCGTGGGACTGATGTGCCTGCGTGCGTTCCTGCGCGGTGTCCCCGACGGGCAGGCTGCCTACGACGGGCTCTCCCCAGGTGCTCGACGGCTCGGGGCCGCGTTCCAGAAGATCAACTTCCTGCGGGATCTCGCGGCCGACCACCACGACCTCGGGCGCTCCTACTTCCCGGGCCTGGACCCGTCGTCCCTGTCGGACGGCGAGCGTGACGCGATCCTCGACGACATCGACGACGACTTTCGCGTCGCTGCGGCCGCCATCGCCGGCCTCCCGGCGGACTGCCGCCGAGCCGTCGATGTCGCGCGGGCGCTGTTCGGCGAGCTGGCAGTGCGCCTACGAAGCACGCCCGCGGTGCAGATCCGCGAGCAGCGCGTCAGGCTGTCGGCGCCGGTGAAGGCTCGTGTCGTCGCCGGAGCCCTCGCCAGGAGCGGGCGGTGAGCGGCGGTCACGCCGTCGTGATCGGGGGTGGCATCGCCGGTCTCGCGTCGGCGGCCCTCCTGGCTCGCGAGGGATGGAGCGTCGAGCTGGTCGAGCGCAACGACCGTGTCGGTGGTCGCGCAGGGCAGTGGAGCAAGGACGGGTTCACCTTCGACACCGGACCGTCCTGGTTCCTCATGCCCGAGGTCTTCGACCACTTCTTCCGGCTCTTCGGCACCTCGTCGGCCGAGCAGCTCGACCTCGTGCGCCTCGACCCGGCCTACCGTGTGTTCTTCGAGGGTGAGGACGAGTCGCTCGAGATCCGGTCCGACCGAGCGGCGAACCTCGCCACGTTCGGATCGCTGGAGGAAGGCGCCGACCGGGCACTCGACGCGTATCTTGATTCCGCGCGTGAGGCCTACGACCTCGCCGTACGCCGGTTCCTCTACGGGACGTTCGCCTCGAAGGCGTCGCTGCTGGCCCCGGACGTCGTGCGCCGTGGCCCGCGCCTCGCGGGCCTGCTCACCCGTTCGCTGGAGTCGCACGTGGCCGCGCGGTTCTCCGACCGCCGGCTGCGGCAGGTGCTCGGATATCCAGCGGTCTTCTTGGGGACCGCGCCCGACCGCGCACCCAGCCTGTACCACCTGATGAGCTCGATGGACCTCGACGAGGGCGTGCTCTACCCGCAGGGCGGTTTCACCACCTTGATCGACGCGATCGAGGGGATCGCGACCCGCGCGGGTGTCCAGATCTCGACGTCGACCACAGCGACGGCCGTCGAGGTCGACCGGACGGGGCGCCGCCCGTCGGTCAGCGGCGTGACGGTCCGCGGCGATGACGGGAGGAGTCGGACTCTCCCGGCCGATCTCGTCGTCGGGGCGGCCGACCTGCACCACGTGGAGACCCGCCTGGTCCCCCCGGACCTGCAGACCTATCCCGAGGACTGGTGGGCGGAGCGTGATCCAGGCCCAGGCGCGGTGCTGGCGTGCCTCGGCGTGCGCGGCGAGCTGCCGGAGCTGGCCCACCACTCGCTGTTCTTCACCCGCGACTGGTCGCGCAACTTCGGTGACATCTTCGACCAGCCCACCCGTGTCCCGGACCCCGCGTCGGCGTACGTGTGCAAGCCGTCGGCGACCGATCCCTCGGTCGCGCCTGCCGGGCACGAGAACCTCTTCGTGCTCGTCCCCGTGCCGGCCGACCCGACGATCGGGCGGGGAGGGGTCGACGGCTCCGGTGACCCGATGGTCGAGAAGACCGCCGACGCGGCGATCGCCCAGATCGCCGCGTGGGCCGGGGTGCCCGATCTCGCCGAGCGCGTGGTGGTTCGCAGGACGATCGGGCCGGGCGACTTCTCGACCGATCTCAACGCCTGGTCGGGGGGCGCCCTCGGGCCCGCGCACGTGCTGCGGCAGAGTGCGTTCTTCCGCGCCGGCAACTCCTCCAAGAAGGTCTCGGGGCTGCTCTACGCGGGTGCCGGGACCATCCCGGGGGTCGGTCTGCCGATGTGCCTCATCAGCGCCGAGCTGGTGATCAAGCGCGTGCGGGGCGACCGGTCGACGACCCCCCTCGCAGAGACGGAGGCACCATGGGCCTGAGCTACCTGGTGGCGGTCGTCGTGTCGATGCTCTGCATGGGACTGGTCGACCGGCGTTGGCGGCTGTTCCTCTTCGCAGGCCGGCCCGGACGGGCGCTCGCCCTGGTCGGCGCAGGCGCCGCTCTCTTCCTCGGCTGGGACCTGGCCGCCATCGAGGCCGGGATCTACGAGCGCGGCGGGTCACCGGCGATGACGGGCCTCGAGGTGCTGCCGGAGCTCCCGCTGGAGGAGATCTTCTTCGTCGTCTTCTTCTGCTACCTGACGATGGTGCTCCACCGGCTGCTCCTGCGCGTGCTGGCGCCGGCTCCCCGCGTCGCCGCCCGGGTGCGAGAGGAGAGCGCACGATGACGCACGCCGAGCTTGCCGTGCCCTTCATCGCCCTGTCGCTGGCGGTGCTCGCTGCCGGTGTGCTCCGACGTCGGCCGACGGCTCGTTGGTGGTGGGCGACGGGGCTGACGATGCTCGTCCTGATGGTGCTCACCGTCGTCTTCGACAGCATCATGATCGCCGCCGACCTCTTCCGCTACGGCGACGGCCAGATCTCCGGCGTACGGATCTGGCTCGCGCCGGTCGAGGACCTGACGTGGCCCGTGGTCGCGGCGCTGGCGCTGCCCGGCCTCGCGCTCCTCCTCGGCGACCCGGGGGAGGAGTCGTGACCGCCACCGTCGGCTCCGGACGAGAGCGACAGCGCGTGCTCGGCCAGGTCGTCGCGTCGTCGCGTCCGCTGAGCTGGGTCAACACCGCCTACCCGTTCGGTGCCGCCTACCTGCTCGCCGGCGGCGGGGTCGACCTCACGCTGGTCCTCGGCGTCCTCTACTTCCTGGTGCCGTACAACCTGCTGATGTACGGGGTCAACGACGTCTTCGACTACGAGTCGGACGTGCGCAACCCGCGCAAGGGCGGCGTGGAGGGGGTCGTGCTGGACCGCGCGGTCCACCGCACGACGATCGTGGCGGCAGCGGTGACCAACCTGCCGTTCCTCGTCGCGCTCGTCGTCCTCGGCAGTCCGGCGTCCTCGGCGGTGCTCGCGGTCGTCGTCTTCGCGGTGGTCGCGTACTCCGTGCCCGTGCTGCGCTTCAAGGAACGCCCGTTCCTCGACTCGCTGACGTCGAGCACCCACTTCGCCGGGCCGGCGTGCTTCGGGGTCGCCGTGGCGGGAGCCTCGTTCTCCACCACGGTGGTCGCCGCGCTGCTGGCGTTCTTCCTGTGGGGCATCGGGTCGCACGCCTTCGGGGCGGTTCAGGACATCGTGGCCGACCGCGCCGGCGGGATCGCGTCGACGGCGACCTGGCTCGGTGCTGCGGGGACGGTCCGCGTGGCGCTCGGGGCCTACGTGGTCTCGGGCCTGCTGCTCCTCACGCTCCCGTGGCCCTACACGCTCGCGGCGGTGCTGGTCGTGCCCTACCTCGTCAACGCCGCCCCGTACCACGCTCTGAGCGACGTCGACTGCGAGCGCGCGAACGCGGGGTGGCGCCGGTTCCTCTGGCTGAACTACCTGACCGGCTTCCTCGTCACCCAGCTGCTGATCCTCGCGGCGATCGGCTGGTAGCGGTCGCGCCAGCGCAGCCACGGGGGCTGCACGCTCCAGTTGAGCGCGAGCGTGGTGCGTGCCCGGTCCAGGCGGCGTCGTAGCTGCCTGCCCCCGCGCAGGGAGCGTCCCGACACGCCCACCGAGACCGGCACGAGCCGGATTCTCCGGGCCGGGCCCAGCACGAAGGCGAGGTCCATGTCGTCGTGGACGTCGGCGTCACGGTGGACCCCGTCGCGGATCTCCTGCCAGGTCGCGCGCCGGAACGCCATGTTGGACCCCCACAGAGCCGTGTGCCCGAGGGCCAGGTGGGTGAAGAGGTAGTAGGCACCGAGGTACATGACGGCGCTCATCCGCCCGAGGCCGCGCGGGAGGTCGTAGAACCTGCCCAGCCCCGTGACGGCGTGGAGTCGCGGGTCGTCGACGAGGTGGCGGACGAGGCGTTCCACCCACCGAGGACCCGGGACGGAGTCGGCGTCGCAGCGGAGCACGATCTCACCCGTCGCCGCGTCGTACCCCGCCGCCGTCGCCGGTGCGATGCCGACCTTCGGCTCGACCACCACGCGGGCACCATGGGCGCGGGCGACGGCGGCACTGTCGTCGCTCGAGCCGTTGTCGACCACGACCACCTCCGTCGGTGGCAGCGTCTGGTCGGCCAGGCGCCGCAGGCACTCCTCCAACGCCACGGCGTCGTCGCGTACGGGGATGACGACCGACACCGAGATCGGAGCGGACAGCCTGGGGGCCTGTGAGGTCACCGGCGCGCTCCGGCGAGCAGCAGGCCGCGTGCGAGCAGGATCCCGGCCACGACGGAGCCGACCGTGCCGGCGGCGAGGTCGCCGAGCGTGTCGTGGTATCCCACCTGGATGCTCTCGTCGATCTGCGTGTGACCGAACCACTCTCCGAGCTCCCACAGGGTCGCGAGCGCCACGCCGAGCGCCGTGGTGACGAGCGCGCTGCCGAGGCGTGCCCGTCGCAGCTGCGGGTCGTCCACCGGGGCGACGGCGTTGAGCCGCACCAGGGCGAGGTGCACGACCGTTGCGACCAGGCCCGTGACAGCGGTGTGCACGACCAGGTCGAGCCAGCTCACGGCGACGTACCAGTCGAGCTGGGCGGCCCACGCCGCGACGAGGATCGCGAGGCAGTAGGAGAGGTCGAGCGCTGCCGGGGCTCCCAGGGCTCGCGGGATCATCGTGCCCCCCAGCACGAAGAAGAACAGCGCGCCGCCGAGGCCCCCGTAGGCGAAGACACCGGCGACCACGCTCACCGCCGCAGCGAAGCGGACGGCGTCCCCGATCACCGGCGTCGCGGTGCGCCGGATCGGCTGAGCACTGGCCATGCCCCGACCGTAGCCGCCAGCAGGTAGTCGAAGAAATTCAGCCTCGGCGCACATCCACCAGCCGACCCGCTCCGAACCAAGAGCATGGACTTCGCCGCCGATGTCGTCGGTCAGTCGATCGGTCTGCGCCTCGCACACCGCGACGAGACCGCGCTCCAGGACGCCTACGAACGCTACGCACCCGTGGTGCTGGCCTATGTCACCGGCTTCGTCGGCCGGGACGAGGCCGAGGACGTGCTCCAGCGGACGTTCCTCGACGTCTGGCGCAGCGCTGCGCGCTACGACCCGGCGCAGCGGTTCACGGGGTGGCTGTTCACCATCGCTCACCGTCGGGCGGTCGACACGCTGCGGGCTCGACGCCACGTCGTCGTCGACATGGACCTCGCCCGCGATCTCGTCGGCGACGACGGGAGGGAGACGGTGAACCGGTTCGCGGACGCCGCGGACGTGCGATGGGCCGTCGCCCGGCTGCCCGAGCACGAGCGCACGGTGCTCGAGCTCGCCTACTTCCGCGAGCTGACGCAGCGGGAGATCGCCGTACGGCTCGACGTGCCGTTGGGGACGGTCAAGGCGCGTGCCTCGCGGGGGACCCGACGGCTGGGCCAGATCATGCGCGCCTCCGACGAGGCCGCGCGATGAGCGCCGAGCACCCGGACCACGTCGGGCTCCTGCGCGGTGAGCTGACCAATGCCGAGGTGCTGGAGCTCGGCGGTCACCTGGAGGCGTGCGACGAGTGCCGGGACGAGCTCGTCGCCCTGGTGACCGGGCACGGGCTGCTGGCGGCCACGATGCGTGCGCTGCGTCCCGGGGAGCCGATGGAGACCCCGTGGGTCCCTCCGCTGACGGTGACGCCCGCCCGACCACGGTGGCGTCGACCGGCCGTCCTGGTGGCGGCGGCCGCGCTCGTCGTCGCGGGCGCGGCGGTCATCCCCCTCGTCGAGGGCGGCTCCGAAGGCTCCACGCCGACCGCCCGCCGTACGGCTGCGCTGGCGCCGGTCGACGGCTCGGCACGTGGCCGGGTGGTGATGACCGAGGGCGCCGGCGCGGTCCGGATGACGATCACCACCCGCGACCTCCCGCGAGCCGCGCGCGGCGACTACTACTACGCGTGGTTGTTCGAGCCTGCGACCGACAAGATGCTCGCGCTCGGCGTCGTCGACCCCGATGGCGTCACCGCCTTCGAGGTCGCGCGCGACCTCGTCGAGCGCTACCACGCCCTGGACGTCAGCCTCGAGAGCGACGACGGCGACCCGGGCCACTCGATCACCTCGGTGCTGCGCGCTAACTACACGCCCGAGGCATCCAAACCTCCCTCTGCAACGAAGTAGTGGGTAGGCACGATTCTCGCCATCGATCTGGAGGAACTCCCATGAAGAAGCAAAAACTCGCCGGCGCGCTCGCAGCGTTCGCCGCGACGTTCGGGCTCGTCGCCGTCGGCACGGCGACGCCGGCCCAGGCAGCCGAGCAGAAGCCCAAGGTGGGCTACACGCAGGTCACCGTCGCACCCGCCGTCTACAAGCTCGTCGCCGGGGCCGGCATCACGCCTGCTCCTGTCGGTGGGGCCAAGGCCTTCGCCTACAAGAACACGCTGGCGGCGCGCTTCCCGATCACCAACGCCTCGCTCCGCACGCTCAAGATCAAGCACAGCGGCGGGATCAGCCTGACCGCCGGGTCGCGAACGATCGCCCTGCGGCGCTTCACCATCGACCTGAAGCGCCTCCGGGTCAGCGGCAAGGTCTCGGGCTCCATCGGCAACGCCGGGCGTGTCAATCTCTTCAAGATCCGTCGTTCGAGCCGTCCCGGCCTCGGCGTCGTGCGTCTCACCCTGACGAAGACGGCTGCGCAGGCGCTGAACGCGACGTTCCGTGTCCACGCCTTCAGTGCGGGCGACACCTTCGGCTACGCGACCCCGCGTCCGTTCGCACGCTTCTGAGGTTGCTGAGCAAGCACCCTGGGTGCTTGATGGTACGAGCGGTCTGAGGCAGGACCTGCGCGTATCGACCGATCCGCGTGGCCGCGTCTCCACCACGGAGGCGCGGCCGCGTCGGTGTTGTCGTGGACCTTGGGGGGAGCGGGCATGCGTGGTGTGGTGATGTACGGACCGGGCGACGTGCGGGTCGAGGACCGTGACGATCCCACGATCGTCGAGCCGTCCGACGCGATCATCCGCGTCTCGGCCACCTGCGTCTGCGGCTCCGACCTGTGGCCCTGGCGCGGGGTCGAGACTGTCGAGGGACCGGCGCCGATGGGCCACGAGTACGTCGGCGTGGTCGAGGAGGTCGGTCCCGACGTCAGCAACGTGCGGCCCGGCCAGTTCGTCGTGGGCTCGTTCTTCGCCTCCGACAACACCTGCGAGATCTGCGCGGCGGGCTACCAGTCGCGCTGCGTCCACGCCGTGGGGATGGGCGGGATCGGGACTCAGGCGGAACGGGCGAGGATCCCCCTCGCCGACGGGACTCTGGTCGCGACTCCCGACCTGCCCCCGGCCGAGCTCCTGCCCAGCCTGCTGGCCGCCTCCGACGTGCTGGGTACGGGGTGGTTCGCCGCCGTCGCGGCAGAGGTGGCGCCGGGGAAGACGGTGGCCGTCGTCGGTGACGGGGCAGTGGGGTTGCTGGGTGTGCTCGCTGCGCATCGTCTGGGCGCCGAGCGCATCATCGCGATGAGCCGGCACGCCGACCGCCAGGCCCTCGCCCGCGAGCTTGGGGCGACCGACGTCGTCGAGGAGCGCGGTGACGAGGGGGTCGCGAAGGTCAAGGAGCTCACCTCCGGGTTGGGGGCGCACTCCGTGATCGAGGCCGTCGGCACGCAGGAGTCGATGATGCAGGCGATCCGATCGACGAGGCCCGGGGGACACGTCGGATACGTCGGTGTCTCGCACGACGTGAGCCTGCCCGGGGACGAGCTCTTCTTCGCCGACGTGCACCTGCACGGCGGGCCGGCACCGGTGCGCCGCTTCCTGCCCGAGCTGATCGACCTGATCTGGCGACGCGAGATCGACCCAGGTCGTGTGTTCGACCTGAGCCTCCCGCTCGAGGACGCTGCGGCGGCGTACGAGGCGATGGATCAGCGCCGGGCGATCAAGGCCTTCCTCACCGTCTGATCGGGTAGCGGCGGTCGACCGCGGCGAGGGTCGCGGTCAGCTTCCCGACCTGGCCGCAGCTGCGGTCATCCGACGACCGTCTCGCCGGCGATCAGCGACTTCGCGACGACGGTACGGAGGATGTCGTTGGTCCCCTCTCCGATGCTCATGAGGATGGAGTCGCGATAGAGGCGCTCGACCTCGAACTCGGTCGAGTAGCCGTACCCGCCGTGGATCTTCATCGCGTCGATCGCCGCCTGCAGCGCCACCTCGGAGCAGAAGATCTTGGCCATGCCGGTGGCACCGTCGGCCCGTCCGCTGCGGACGGCGTCGGCAGCCCAGTAGGCCATCAGACGGGCGGCCTGGACCTGCGTGCCGAGCTCGCCGAGCTTGAGCTGGATCGCCTGGAAGTCGGCGATGGGCCTGCCGAACGCCTTGCGCTCGCCGGCGTAGGCGAGGGCCTCGTCGTGTGCTCGCTGTGCGATCCCGACCGACCGTGCGGCGATGTTGACGCGGCCCCACTCGAGGGCGGAGAGGACCTGCTGCATGCCCCGGCCCTCGACCCCGCCGACCAGCTGACCGACCGGCACGCGTACGTCGTCGAGGAGGATCTCGCAGGACTCGGTGCCCTTGTAGCCGAGCTTGGGGATGTCCTTGGTGACCTCGAAGCCTGGGGTGTCGGCCTCGATGAGGAGCACGCTCATGCCCTTGTGCGCCGGAGACGCCGACGGGTCGGTCTTGACCAGCACGGGGAGCGGGTCGGCGTAGCGGGCGTTGGTGATCCACATCTTGGACCCGTTCACGACGTAGTGGTCGCCGTCGAGTCGGGCGGTGGTCCGGATGCCCTGGAGGTCGGTCCCGGCGTCCGGCTCGGTGAGGCCGATGCCACTGCGCCGCTTCCCGGTGGCGAGGTCGGGGAGATAGGCGCGCTTCTGGTCCTCGGTGCCGTGCATCGCGATCAGGCGGCAGGCGAGCGAATGGCTGCCGAGGATCCCCGCGACGCCCATCCAGCCCCGGGCGATCTCCTCGAAGACGAGCGCGAAGGACACGGGGTCGAGGTCGAGGCCGCCGTACTCCTCGGGCACCGTGATGCCGAACAGGCCCATGTCCTTCATGCCGTCGACGATCTCGGTGGGGTAGCGGCCGGACTGCTCCCAGTCGCGGGCGACCGGGACGATCTCGCGGTCGACGAACTGGCGCAGCAGCGCCTTGAACTCACGCTGGTCCTCGTCGAGCTCGAACTTCATCGGGACTCCTCGTTGCGGTCGATAGGTCGGAAGCAGGGGAGGGCGCGGCCGTCGGGCAGGTCGGTCCACGCGACGGTGACCGTGTCGCCGATCGTCCACGCCTCCGGGTCGTCGCGGCCGTCGAGACGGGTGAGGAGGAGCGGCCCCTCGGGCAGCCGCACGCGGGCGACGACGTACGGCACCGGGACGTCGGGGCGGGGGGCACGGTGGACGACGGTGAACGAGTCGACCGCTGCCGTGCCGTCGGTGTCGACCGGTCGCAGGGACCGGGTCGACGAGCACCCGGTGCAGAGAGCACGCGGCGGATGCTGCCGGTGACCGCACTCGCCGCACTCCTGGACGGTGAGGCGGTGCTCACGGGTGGCGTCCCACCACGGGCCGGTGACCTCGTCGGCGGGCGGGACCTCAGCGGGGACCCAGTGGCTCTGCTCGCTCATCGGTCGACTCCCAGGACGACGGTCGCATGGGTGGAGAGGATGCCGCCGGTCCCGTGGGCGACCGCGACCTCCGCGCCCGGCACCTGGCGGTCGCCGCACTCCCCGCGCAGCTGGCGGACCGCCTCGACCAGCAGCAGGACGCCGTACTGGCCGGGATGGCAGTACGAGAGGCCGCCCCCGTTGGTGTTCAGCGGCAGGGCGCCGCCGGGCCGGATCCGGCCGTCGGCGATGTAGTCGAGCACCTCACCGGGTCCGCAGAACCCGAGCGCCTCGACGCTGAGGGCGGCGGTGATCGTGAACGAGTCGTAGACCTCGAGCACGTCGACGTCGGCCGGTGTGATCCCGGCGCGCCCGAACGCGTCGGCACCGGACCCGATCGCGCCGGGGCGGGTGAGGTCGTCCACGGCGGTGAACGACGTGTTGGTGGTCCGCTCGCCGTAGCCGAGCACGTGGACCGGCTTCTGGCGCAGGTCGCGAGCCCGCTCGGCCGAGGTGAGGACGACCGCTCCTCCACCGTCGGTGACCAGGCAGCAGTCGGCCGCGGTCAGCGGCGAGGAGATCATCGTCGACCCGACCACGTCGGCGACGCTCAGCGGTCCCTTGCCGTAGCGGAACGCCTTCGGGTTGAGCAGCGCCCATTCCCTCGCCGCGACCGCGATCTCGGCGAGCTGCTCGCGGGTGCCGCCGTAGCGGTGGAGGTAGGCCCGCGCTGCCATCGCGTAGTACGACAACGGATAGAGGACGTCGTACGGCTCCTCGAACTGAGCCTCGGGGACCCACGCATCGTGCACGCCACCGAGCCGGCGCGAGCGCGCCGAGCGCTGGTTGGACGCGAACGAGATCACCACGACCTCGCACTGCCCGGCCTCGATCGCCTGGGCGGCGCGCGCGACGAACATCTCGAACGCGCTGCCGCCGGCGAACGTGGAGTCGGTCCACGTCGGCACGATGCCGAAGTAGTCGGCGAGCTGGGTGGCGGAGAAGCGCGACACCCCGGTCGTCGCGATCCCGTCGACGTCGGCGAGCGTCAGGCCGGCGTCGTCGAGCGCCCGGGTGACCGCCTGGGTCTGGAGGCCGAGGATCGAGAGCCCGGTGACGCCGAGGTCGGACTCGGCGGCACCGACGATCGCGACGCCGCTCACGGGCGGCCGGTCCCGTCGGCGCGGCCGAGCAGGACCCGAGCCGACGCGGGGCGGACGGCGAAGCGGTCGTCGACGCCGTCCGAGCCGAGGATCGTCGCGCTCATCGCGACCTCGACGGTGTCCTCGGTGACGGCGACGACCTGGCCCTCGCACCGGACCGTCTCGCCGGCGAACATGAGGTTGCGGAACGTGAAGTCGATCGTCTGCACGAACGAGTCCGGGCCGAGCCAGTCCTGGAGCATCTCGACCAGCAGCGCCCCGAACACCTGGCCGTCGACGACCGGACCCGGGAGCCGCTTCTCGGCGACGTAGGAAGGGTCGTAGTGCAGCTGGTGCCAGTCCCAGGTGGCGCCAGCGTAGGCGACCATGTCGGTCAGCGTGATCGTGCGCTCCAGCGGCGGCACCGGCTGGCCGACCGCCGGGGGAGAGGTCGGCGTGCTCATGCGGCCCCCAGGGCGATGAAGATGATCGTCTCGGTGTTCTCGGCGAGGAAGTCGCCGTCCTGGTTGGTGTAGGTCGCCGTCGAGGAGACGATGAGCATGTCCGCGCCGGCACGGTTGGTCTTCTCGGTCGCGTCCGTGATCTCCCACGTCGCCGTGACGACGTCGTCGGGTCGGACGCGGCGCCCGAAGGTGTAGCGGTTGCCGCCTCGGACCTGACGGGTGTCGGGGACGCTCAGTCCCCAGGTGTGTCCGGCATAGCCCTCGGCGTCCGCGGGCAGCCCGGCGTACTGGTTCGTCTCGCAGATCAGCGTCGGCGGCAGCGTGACGCCGGGCAGGCCGTGGTCGCGGGCGAACGTCGCGTCGGTGTAGAGCGGGTTGTCGTCGCCGACGGCGAGGGAGAAGTAGCGTCCGGCCGCGGCGCCCATCGGCTCCGGCGCGGTGTAGACGCGGCGGGTGCCGATCAGCGACCGGACCTCGTCGGTGAGCAGACCCACGTCAGCCCTCCTCGGGGTAGAGCGCGGTCGGGAACACCTCGAGGAGGAACTCGGGTCGCAGCAGCCCCGCGCAGATCGCACCGGTCGACGCGGGCCACGGTGGGGAGAGGAGGCGTTCGCGCACGGCGGCCACGGCCCGGTAGTCCGGGAGGGCCGACTCGACGCAGTACTCGGTGGTCTCGAGCAGGTGGGTGGCGTCGAGGCCCTCGTGCTTGAGCAGGTGGAGGATCGCGCCGTACGTCGCCTCGGCCTGCGCACCGATGTCGTCGGGGTGCAGCGCCTCCTGCGTCTCCATGTCGAGCGCCGCGAACCCGGACATGTAGAGGGTGCGCCCGGCGCGCACGCCCGGGGCGTACGTCAGCGTGTCGTAGCGCGACCAGCCGGGGTTGACCAGCTCGAGCGGATGACGGGAGGCGGTGACGTCGATCGCGACGAGCTGACCGGGGTGGTGCAGCCGGCTCATGAGGATCCCGCCGGCCCCCGGATAGACGCCGGCGCCGCCGAGCAGCTCCTTGCGGACGCGGTGCGTCTTCCGGTACACCGACCGGGTCTCGGGCGTGGAGTAGTCGTAGGTGGTGACGGCGTCGTCCAGCGACAGCCCGGCCTGCCGCAGCAGCACGTCGGCCTGCTCGAGGCAGTAGCGGTACTGGCCGACGAAGTCGCCGGGTGCGACCACCTCTCCGGAGGCGTCGACCGGGATCATGGTCGGCAGGTACACCGCGCCGTCGTGGCCCTCGCGGACGGGCGAGGCCGCCCACGTCCCGGCATCGCGAGCCTCGCTGGCGGCGCGCAGCTCCGTCCCGCCACCGGCGACCGCGTGCAGCTCGACCTCGAGGAGCGCGGCGCGCCGCACGAGGCGGTCGACGACGACCGTGCGCAGCGTCGGTTGGTGCTCGCCGAAGAGCTCACGCCGTACGGCGGCGGCCGCCTCGTACTCGGGCAGCCCGGCCAGCGTGACGTTCTCGGTGATGCGGGTGACGTCACCGGGGCCGAGGCCTGCGCCCGCGAGGATGGTCAGGACCTTCTCGTACGCGGTCCGCGCCTGCTGCTCCATGCTGCCGCCGACCGTCATCTTGCCGATCGCCGGGTCGTGCGACGCGGCGGTGTGCCCTGACGTCCACGCGGTCTCGCCCTCGGCCAGTCCCAGGCAGAAGGTGAACCCCTCGTACGGGAACCACGGGAACGACGGTGGGCGGATGGCGCTGAGCGTCATGGGTGGCCTCCTGGGACCGATGCGGTGTGGAGCGCTGCGAACAGACCATCGAGGGACGGCTGGTCGGCCAGGTGGGTGACGACGTCGACCACCTCGTCGCCGCCGGGCCCCGCGTTGGCGAGAAACTTGTCACGGATCTGCCGGACCGACATCGGGTTCGCGGTGGTGCCCGAGCTGGCCGCGACGGTCCCCGTGATCTCGCGGCCGTCGACCAGCCGGACGACGACCCGACCCGGAGCATCCGCCGCGTGGCCGGCACGCGCGCTCGTCTGCCACGAGACCTTCTCCGCGAGGGCGGCGACCTCCGGGCGTGCGAGCGAGTCGCCCTCGTACGTCGCGAGACCGACGGCGCCGTCGACGATCATCGCCGCGGTGGTCCAGGGGAGCGAGAACTTCGCTGCGTACGGCGACCCTGGTCGAGCGAGGTCACGGCGCTCGTCGCAGACGGTCGGGGCGGAGTCCGGATGGACGTCGGCGACGACGGCGGCGACCTGCGTCGCGTCGAACGGCACCGTCGCGGCGGCGTCGGCGACGGCGTCCAGGGTGGCGTGCATGAGCTGGCACGCCGGGTAGGGCTTGATCCCGATCCTGACCGTCTCCCACCGCTCGCCCAGCGCCGCGACGACCGACCCAGGATCGGCCTCGACGGCGGACAGGGCGTCGTAGACCCCGTGCGGACCGTCCAGGACGGTGTCGGGTCCGCTCGCGCCGGCGGCCGCGAGGCGCGCCGCGAGGATCCCGGAGTGGGACGCGAGGCCCGGGTGCAGCTGCTTGGTGCTGGCGTCGGTGCCGAGGAACGCGAGGAGCCCGCCGGCCTGGCTGCCGGCGATGCCGAGGGCGTCGGTCGCCGCGTCCTCGTCGAGTCCGAGGAGCCGCGCGGCCACGAGCGCCGAGGAGAAGACGCCGGCGACCATCGTGGCGTGGAGGCCGCGCGCGTGGAACCCGTGCGGCGCGGCGGCGGCCACCCGGCAGACGGTCTCGTAGCCGACGAGGGCGGCGTCCAGGACCTCACGGCCACTCGCGCCGACCTGCTGCCCGACCGCGAAGGCGGCCGGGAGGACGACCGCGGTGGCGTGGACGAGACCGCCGGCGTGGGTGTCGTCGAAGTCGAGACCGTGGACCATCGCCCCGTTGGCCAGCGCCGCTGCCGGAGCACCGACGGGCGCGGCGACTCCGATGACGTTCGCCTCCGGGGGGCCGCCGAGGCCGGCGGCGACCTCGACCGCGGCCTCCACGCTGCCGTACCGGCGGGCGGCGAGGGCGGCGCCGAGGCCGTCGAGGAGGTGGCAGAGGGCCGCCTGCTCGACGTCACCGGGCGCGCCGACAGGTTGCAGTCCCCAGCGTGCGAGCGTGCGAGCGGTGCTCATCGTGCTGCTGCCGCCGTCGCGTCCGGGTCCTGCCCCTCGGGCTCGTCGCCGAAGGCACCACGGCGCCGGAGCGCCGCGACGTCGGCGGCCGACAGCTTGAGGATCTCGGTGGCGATCGCGTCGAGGTCCTCACCGCGCTGCGGTGCCCGGCGGTAGTCGGGTGTCTCCGATCCGACCCGGACGGGCGACGCGAGCTGCTCGAGCGACCCGTAGCGGGGGTGGTCGGTGGTGACCACGAGGTTGCGCGCCCGGGTGTGCTCCTCGGTGAGCGCCGCCTCCACGTCGTTGATCGGCCCGCAGGGGATCGACGCGGCATAGAGCTCGGGCAGCCACTCGTCGACCGTACGGCCGCGGAAGATGTCCTCGAGCGTCTTCACCAGCTCGTCACGGTTCTCCCGGCGCGACGCGAACGTCCCGTACGGCGACCCGTGCTCGGCCCACTCGGGGTGTCCGACGACGGCCGCCAGTCGCGTCCAGAACTTCTCCTTGGCACAGCCGACGACCAGCCAGCCGTCGGAGGCCTCGAACACCTGGAACGGCACGAGCGACGGGTGGGCGGAGTGACGGGTGCGCTCCGGGGTGAAGCCGGCGTTGAGGTGCCAGGTCGCCGGGTAGGTCAGCATCGCGATCGCGGTGTCGTAGAGGCTGACGTCACAGTCCATCCCGACACCGTCGCGACGTGCGGCGTGCACGCCGGCGAGCAGCGACAGGGCGGCGACGAACCCGCCGGAGTAGTCGACCATGGACAGCCCCGACTTCGTCGGAGGACCGTCCGGCTCACCGGTGAGGTCCATCCAGCCGGCCAGGCCCTGGAGGATGTAGTCGTAGCCGGGCTCGGTGCTGCGCGGCCCGGTCATCCCGAAGCCGGTCAGCGACACGCACACGATGGCCGGGTTGAGGTGCTTGAGGTCGTCGTAGGTGATCCGCATCTTGGCCGGCACGTCGCCGCGCAGGTTGGAATAGACGACGTCGGAGACCTTGACGAGGTCCTCGAACACCTCCCGGCCGGCCTCGGTCGTCAGGTCCAGCGAGAGGCTGCGCTTGTTGCGGTTGAACGTCTCGAAGAACAGCGAGTCCTCACCGTCGGCGTACGGCGGCACGTACCGCCCCACGTCGCCCCCGGCGCGTGGGTCCTCGATCTTGATGATCTCGGCACCGAGGTCGGCGAGATGGACGCTGCCGAAGGGCCCGGCGCCGTACTGCTCGACGGCGATGACGCGGATGTCCTCGAGCGGCTTCATCGACGTGCTCCTGTGAACTCGGCGATCATGTCGATGATCGCGGCCTGGGCCGTACGGGTCTCCGCAGCATCGATGCCGTGGGTGGGTGGGCTGAGCTTGACCGAGTCGGCCACGCCGTCGTACTCGGCGACCCGGGCGACGACCTCGTCACGCGTCCCGGCGAGGGTGAGCGCGTCGACCATCTCGTCGCCGACGACGTCGGCGAGGTAGTCGGCACCGGTCCCGGCGCGGAAGGTCTCGATCACCCGCTGCTGAGCCTCGCCGAGGCCGTGGAACTCGAACATCTCCGCGTACGTCTTGACGGTGGCGTAGAACCCGACGCCGCCGGCGGCCCGGCGGCGTGCCCGGCCACCGTCGGTGTCGACGGAGCAGCACGCCGACACGACGACGTCGAGATCGTCACGGGTCTTGCCCTCGGCGCGCGCGATGCCGGTCTCCAGCTCGGGCAGCAGCCGCTCGGCGAGGTACTTCGGCGAGCACAGCTCGTGGCTGATCCACCCGTCGGCGATCTGGCCCGCCAGCCGCATCATGAAGGGACCCATCGCCGCCAGGTAGACGGGGATGTCGGGTCGGGTGACGGCGAACGGCCGCTCGTAGCCGCGGATCCGCATGGGCTCCCAGTCGCCCTCGGCCTCCATCGTCTCGCCGCTGGTCGACTTCTCCCAGAACAGCCGGATGTTGCGCACGGTCTCGCGCAGGTGGGGGACCGGCTTGCCGAAGGTGACGTTGTGCCAGTCCTCGTTGAGGCGCTGGACACCGGTGCCGAGCCCGAGGACGAACCGCCCGCCGGAGAGTTCGTCGAGGTCGAGGGCCTCGAGGGCGGTGATCATCGGGCTGCGGGTGAAGGCGAGCGTGATCGCGGTGCCGACGCGTGCCGTACGGGTGCCGGTGGCGAGTGCCGCCGCGGTCACGGTCGCGCTGCGGTGCAGCTCGGAGCTCCACAGCACCTCGGCTCCGGCGTCCTCGGCCTGACGCCCCGCCTCGACCAGCTCGGCGAGGGTCTCGCCCCAGGGCTGGTAGGTGATCCGCAGGCTCATCGAGCGCTCTCGGTGTCGAGCGACAGCGGCGTCTTGCCCGCGGGGAACGTGTCTTCGACCTGCTCGGCGCCGCGGCGGTAGACGTAGAAGGTCCTCTTGAAGGAGCAGACCTCGTCGCCGTCCTGGTTGAGGGTCCGGGTCCGCACGGTGACGATGCCGGCGTGCGGACGGCTGGCCGACTCCCGCTTCTCGAGCACCAGCGACTCGCTGAACAGGGTGTCGCCGGCGAAGACGGGGTGTGTCATCCGGATCTCGTCCCAGCCGAGGTTGGCGAACGCGTTCTGGGTGATGTCGGTGACGCTCTGGCCGACCGCGATGGCGACCGTCAGCGTGGAGACGACCAGCGGCTTCTCGAACTCGGACTTCTTGGCGTACTCGGTGTTGAAGTGCATCTGGTTGGTGTTCATCGTGAGCAGCGAGAACCAGGTGTTGTCGTTCTCGGTCACCGTCCGGCCGAGCGGGTGCTGATAGACGTCACCGATCTCGAAGTCCTCGAAGAATCGTCCGGTCCATCCCTGCTTGTGACTCATCGTCACCCTCTCGGTCGAAGTTGCGTGCTGCCTGGACCCTAAATGTCAGACGATTCAAAGGTCAAGGCGTCGGTTGCTCAGCGCTGGTCCGGGCGTGGGTCGCGATAGCTGCCGCGGAGTCGCCCCAGGTGCTCGCTCATCGCCCGGCCGGCAGCGTCGGCGTCGCCCGCCTCGATCGCGGCGAGGATCGTCTCGTGGTCGTGATCGACGTCGGTCCAGAAGTGGGGGTCGACGTCGGGGTCGAGGAACGTCGACTGCAGGACGCCGAAGACCGGCTCCGTCATCACCTCCAGCAGAGCGTTGCCCGAGCACTGGAGCACCAGCGCGTGGAAGTGGCGGTGCTCCTCGAAGCGGCGTCCCCGCCCGCGTCGTTGCCGCTCGCGCTCGACCGCCTCTCTCAACGCGGTCAGGTCGTCCTCCTGCCGGCGTTCGGCGGCCAGCCTGGCCGCCGGGACCTCGAGGATCTCTCGCGCCTCGAGCATCTGCTCGACGTCGATGTCGGCGCTGCCCGACATGAGCCCGAGGCTGGTCTCGAGATAGCTGCTGACCTGGCGGAGCTCGACGCGGCGGACGAACGTGCCG